>NZ_JBCNBW010000034.1:0-204277 GCF_050478865.1 Aeribacillus pallidus
ACTTTTTTGGGGCTAGACCA
This sequence comes from Aeribacillus pallidus, assembly GCF_050478865.1. Classification (NCBI taxonomy): domain Bacteria; kingdom Bacillati; phylum Bacillota; class Bacilli; order Caryophanales; family Bacillaceae; genus Aeribacillus; species Aeribacillus pallidus. The sequence goes on from NZ_JBCNBW010000034.1 coordinate 21, forward strand.
TAGTTGCCTGATGGTTTTTTTGTTGTGCGCCCGGCATGGGTGTAATCTATAGAGTGAAAGTCCCGAACTGTGAAGGCAGAAGTAGCAGTTAGCTTAACGCAAGGGATTCCACAAATCCGGTTGGCCAAAGAGAGTATGAAACGTTTTAAACACCAGATACGTAACATCACCTCCCAGTCTAAACCCATCCCTATGGAGAAACGAATCGAGAAACTAAACCGTTATATGATAGGATGGTGTGGATACTTTGCATTAGCAGATACCCCTAGTTCTTTCAAAGAATTAGATAGCTGGATAAGGCGAAGACTCCGGATGTGCTTATGGAAAGAATGGAAACTACCGAAAACTAGAGTGAAGAATCTCATTCGTCTAGGAGTTCCATCTCATAAGGCATACGAATGGGGGAACACAAGAAAGAAATTCTGGAGAATAGCCAATAGTCCAATACTACACAAAACCCTTGGCAATTCCTATTGGGAAAGCCAAGGGCTGAAAAGTCTATATCGAAGATATGAATTTCTACGTCAGACTTAATTGAACCGCCGTATTACCGAACGGTACGTACGGTGGTGTGAGAGGACGAGGGCTAGTCACCCTCTCCTACTCGATTCAAGATTAGGTTTTTTCACTTTAGGTAATATTTTGGAAAGCGGTACTTTCTTTTCTCGAACCCATGTTGACTCATCTTCTGGGTCGAATTGTTCTAAAAACGAAATAACTTCTTTTGTTATCGGGGTTGGAGTGCTCGCACCAGCTGTTACAGCTACTTTTTTCGCGTCTTTAATCCAATCAATCTCAATCTCAGTAACATCTGCTACCCGATACGCTTTCGTTCCAGCGATTTCTTCCGATACTTGTGCTAATCGATTTGAGTTGTTACTTTTAGGGTCACCTACAACAATCAACACATCGGCCTCTTTTACTTGTTCGGCGACGGCTTCTTGACGGACTTGTGTAGCTAAACAAATTTCTTTATGCATTTCGGCATGAGGGTACTTTTTTCTAATCGCTTCCATAATATCGGCCACATCCCATTGACTCATCGTTGTTTGGTTTGTCACAAGTATTTTCTCACTTTCGATCGTTAAGTTTGCTACTTCTTCTACCGTTTCAACGAGATGAACAATATCAGGAGCCACACCAACCGCTCCTTCAGGTTCAGGATGGCCTTTTTTTCCGATATAAATGACTTCATAGCCCTCATCCCTTTTGGCAGCGATCAGTTCATGTGTTTTTGTCACGTCTGGACATGTCGCATCAATCGTCACGAGACCTTTTTCTTTCGCGAGTTTACGCACTTCTGGTGAAACTCCATGAGCTGTAAATATTACCGTACCTTTATCTACTTTTTCTAAAATTTCTTTACGGTTTTTTCCGTCAAGGGTAATAATCCCTTCTTCGGCAAAAGCATCGACGACATGTTTGTTATGGACAATCATTCCTAATATATAAATTGGACGTGGTAATGATTTATCTAAAGCGGCATTGCGAGCGATGACCATGGCATCGACAACCCCGTAACAGTACCCACGGGGAGATATTTTAATAACATCCATAAGAATCCTCCCTATATTTCTCCTATAATCTTTCCTCTCCATTATATAAAACCTTGTGCTATGTTACAAAAAAGAACAGAAAATAAAAACAAGAGGCGATCTTCCTCTTGTTTAAATATAAAGTTTAGGAAGGGATTTTCCTTTTTCTTCGGATCTTCTTTTTGGAGTGCTGTTCTTTTTTTGTTGGGATTTTTCTTTTACTTCTTGAGAGGTTGTAGATGTAATTTCTTCTTCTGTTAAGTCAAGATTGGTCTTTTTGTTCTCATCGTCTGAAGTCTCATTTGTATTACTTGATTCGGAAGCTGTTTCTTCAGTTGCATTTTTTAACCCGCGATATAATTTCCACATAGCCGGTAGGTTCCGAACCATAGGACCATATTGTTGAACCATAGGGCCGATTTGCTGAGCTGTTTTTAATATTTGCTGTGTATTGGACAAAAATCCGTTAATAGATTGTGGATTACTAGTTAGACGTTGTAAAAACGAGCCGGATTGACTAGCGCGTTCAAAGCCGGAAAATGCATTGGCAGCGGTTGAAGATGCATTCGTTCGTTGAAATAAACGGGAAAGTAACCCTCCTGGTCCACCTCTACTGCCACTCTGCGGGCGAAAAGGGGAAAACATAAAAGGTTGTCGTGTAGTTGGTAGGCGTGTCAATCTTCCTCTAGGCATTGGTGGTCTTGGTCTCATATAGTTGGCCTCCTTCCCATCAAAGGCGTAATTTCGTTATTATCATATGCGAATGGGTTAGAAAACGTCTGTATGTTCGAGGCCCAAGCAATAAAGGAATAGTGCAAACGATAGTGGAGAAGACAGTAGAACTTTTTCTGTTTGTTTATTATAATAACAAGATGGACAAAAAGGGTAATGTTATACATTGATGAAGGAGTTGTAAAAATGGGTAAACATCTGTTTGAAACATATAAGTTTCATTCGTTTATTAATAAAGCGATAGAAGAACTTGGATTTTATGAACCGACTGAAATTCAGAAAAAGATGATTCCCCTAGCATTAAATGGGGAAAGTGCGATTGGTCAATCACAAACAGGAACGGGTAAAACGCACGCTTACTTATTACCAGTCATTCAATCGATTGACCCTAATTTAGCGGAAGTCCAAGCCGTGATCACCGCGCCAACTAGAGAATTAGCTTCCCAAATCTACCATGAAGCGTTAAAAATTTTAAAATTTCAACAAGATGAGCCATCTGTTACAGCCCGTTGCTTTATTGGAGGAACGGACAAACAGCGGGCGATTGAAAAATTAAAACAGCAACCACACATTGTCATTGGTACACCAGGACGAATTAATGACCTTGTGCGTGAACAAGCTTTGTTTGTTCATAAAGCTCACATGCTTGTTATTGATGAAGCTGACTTAATGTTAGATATGGGCTTTCTTTATGATGTCGACCAATTTGCAGGAAAAATGCCAAAAGACTTACAAATGCTTGTCTTTTCGGCAACGATTCCTGAAAAGCTAAAGCCATTTTTAAAAAAATATATGGAAAATCCACAATACGTCCATGTTCAACCGAAACAAATTTCCGCTGAAAAAATTGAGCACGTATTAGTCCCGCTTAAAAGTCGTACGAAGATTGACTTAGTGTATGACATGTTAAAAGCTTTGAATCCGTATTTAGCAATTGTGTTTACTAATACGAAAGTAAAAGCGGAAGAAGTGGCTGATGCATTAATTGAAAAAGGGTTAAAAGTAGGGAGAATTCATGGCGACTTAACACCACGTGAACGAAAAAAAATGATGAAACAAATTCGCGATTTAGAGTTTCAATACATTGTCGCTACTGATCTAGCAGCGCGTGGAATTGACATCGAAGGCGTTAGCCATGTTATTAACTACGAACTTCCGATGGATCTTGATTTTTACGTCCATCGTGTTGGGCGAACAGCACGCGCTGGGTTATCCGGAATCGCGGTTACCATTTATGAGCCTTCCGATGAAGATGCATTAGCTAAACTAGAAAAAATGGGGATCGAATTCGTTCATCGGGACTTAGTGAAAGATGAGTGGGTCGACTTACCAGACCGTAACAAGCGGAAAAAACGAACGAAACAAATGGACGAGATTGAACAAAAAGCACGTGCTCTTATTCGTAAGCCAAAAAAGGTTAAGCCAGGATATAAAAAGAAAATGAAAGAACAAATAGAGAAAATTAAAAAGCGGCAACGCCGTTTGCAAAAACGTAAATAGAACAAGGCACGAGAAGTGAAAGATGCACGATAATAGGTTACAATGGAGAGAGAGAAAAGGAGCTGACATTATGCTAAAAATCGGGTCACATGTTTCAATGAGTGGAAAAAAGATGCTCCTAGCGGCAAGTGAGGAAGCGGTTTCCTATGGAGCTAACACATTTATGATTTATACAGGGGCACCGCAAAATACCCGAAGAAAAAAAATTGAAGATTTAAATATCGAAGCCGGTTTACAACATATGAAAGAGCACGGGGTTGAAGAAATTGTCGTGCACGCACCATATATCATAAATATCGGTAACTCTAAGAATCCTGATACCTTTCAATTAGGTGTCGACTTTTTACGTCAGGAAATTGTTCGTACAGAAGCCATTGGGGCGAAACAAATTGTTCTTCACCCAGGTGCACACGTTGGGGCAGGTGCTGAAGAGGGAATCAAAAAAATCATTGAAGGATTAAATGAAGTAATTACAAAGGAACAAGATGTCCAAATTGCCCTTGAAACGATGGCTGGTAAAGGTTCTGAGTGCGGTCGTTCCTTTGAAGAGCTGGCTCAAATTATTGACGGGGTAACTCATAATGAGAAACTATCGGTTTGTTTTGATACATGTCATACGCACGATGCTGGCTATAATATAAAAGAAGATTTTGATGGTGTTCTAGAAGAATTCGACCGTATCATCGGTCTCGACCGATTAAAAGTATTGCACATTAACGATAGTAAAAATGAGCAAGGAAGCCGTAAAGACCGTCACGAAAACATCGGTTTCGGTAAAATCGGCTTTGAAGCGTTAAATTATATCGTTCATCATCCGCAATTAACACACGTCCCGAAAATATTAGAAACGCCTTACGTAGGGGAAGATAAAAAGAACAAAAAGCCTCCATACAAATTTGAAATTGCAATGCTTCGTAACCAATCTTTTGACGAACAATTATTAACAAAAATTATGGAAGGATAGAAAGCTGTGATTTCACAGCTTTCTATTGATTAATAAATTGAAGGAACAGCTCATTCACTTTCCGAGCGGTTTCAGGCCCGACAATTTTCGCTATCTCTCTAACAAGTTGTTCTCGCTGCTTTGGATCGAACACATTATAATTCTTTCCTCGTAAAAATGACACAACTTTCTTCGCTTGATCTTCATTCATAGGAATTTGATATTGTTTACTATATTTTAATAGTTCTTCCTTCGTAATATGGTTAATTTTATAATTTACCACGTTCTCGAACAATTTCATATCCATCACTCCTCAACTAATACATATGATGAGAGTAGAAAAATCGTGACAACATTTTTTGGGACAGAAAGGAGAAACGTATGATTAAAAAGATTCATAAAAAGGAGAGTGTTCCTCATCTTATTTATCGCTTAATATTAATTTTTTTAGGGGCAGCCTTTGCGGCTATGTCGATTGAATTGTTTCTCGTACCCAATGACATCATTGATGGAGGAATTATCGGTATATCTCTCATTTTGGATCATTTACTCGAAAAGGTCCCTTTTCTCAACTTTGGTACACTAGTCGTGTTGCTCAATATTCCTTTTATGTATTATGGATACAAACAAATTGGTAAAACATTTATGTATTCGTCTTTTTTTGGGACAGTTTCGTTAGCAGTGGTGGAACGATTACTTCATCATGTCGAACCATTTACGAACCAACCCATATTAGCGGCAGTTTTTGGAGGATTATTACTTGGAGTTGGTGTTGGTTTGGTCATTCGCCACGGCGGATCGTTAGATGGAACAGAAATTTTAGGTATTTTGTTGACGAAGCGCCTTCCATTTTCAGTTGGGGAATTTGTCATGTTTATTAACATTTTTATTTTTGCTTGGGCAGCGTTCGTTTTTGGGGCTGAACAAGCGATGTACTCTGTTATGACGTACTATATTACGTTTAAAACAATCGATACGGTCATTCAGGGGCTAGACGAAACGAAAGCGGTCATCATTGTAAGCGATCATTATGAGGAAGTATCCGAAGCCATTTTGAGTCGTCTCGGAAGGGGCACGACAAAGTTAAAAGGAAAAGGTGGCTTCACGGATCATGAAAAAGACGTCATTTATGTTGTAGTAACCCGATTGGAAGTAACAAAGTTAAAAAACATTGTGTCTGATATTGACCCGAACGCCTTTTTAACCATAATGAATACACAAGAAACAAGAGGAGCTCGATTTAAATCCGCTATTCATTAAAAACAAATTGGTTTCAGCCAATTTGTTTTTTCATTTACATTAAAAATGAGCTATGTTATACTACTTGTTGCTAAATCGTAACGATTCTTATTGAAAAGGAGAGGAATAGGAGATGTCCTCGAACTCCATTATTGAAATAGAAAATGTTAGTTATCGCTATGACAACCTGTGGGTGTTAGAGAATATAAATTTACAAATTGAAAAAGGTTCTTTTGTTGGTATTGTTGGACCAAACGGCTCTGGAAAATCGACATTACTTAAGATTATTTTAGGATTGTTAAAACCCCAAAAAGGGACGATTCGCTTATTCGGTGTTGAGCAACAGAAGTTTAAAGAATGGGATCGAATTGGATACGTTTCGCAAAAAGCAAATTCATTCAACTCGGCTTTTCCAGCGACAGTGTTTGAAGTTGTGGCCAGCGGTTTAACGAAAAAGACTGGCCTTTTTAAATTTATCGGAAAAGAAGGAAAAAAAGCCGTTTTACAGGCGATCCGAGCGGTTGGAATGGAAGCGTTTATGAACCGGAACATTGGCGAATTGTCCGGGGGACAACAACAGCGGGTGTTTATTGCAAGAGCTTTAGTTAGCCAGCCTGAATTACTCATTTTAGATGAGCCTACAGTTGGTGTCGATGTGCAAAATGTACAATCGTTTTACAATATGTTAGAGGAATTAAACCAGAAATGGGGAATCACGCTTTTACTTGTTTCCCACGATGTAGGAACCATTACAACGAAAGTGTCTCATGTTGCATGTTTAAATAAGAGCCTTCATTTCCATGGAAAAACCACTGAATTTGAACAATGCAAAGACAAAAACTTGTCGATGTTTTATGGACACGATGTTCATTTATTATCACATGAACACGAAGTCCATCAAGAAGGGGTTAACGTATGATTACTTATTTGCTACAATACGAATTTCTTCAAAATACGTTTTTGACCGGTTTAATCATTGGAGTCGTTGCTCCTGTTTTAGGCGTTTTTATTGTGGTGCGACGACTTTCCTTAATAGCTGATGCGTTGAGTCACGTGACTCTTTCAGGAATTGCTGCCGGGTTATTAATAAGTAAAAAATGGTCGTTGTTCGCAGGGATTCAACCGATATATTTTGGGATGTTCTTTTCGGTAGCAGGGGCTTTGTTAATTGAAAAACTTCGGAGTGTGTATAAGCATTACGAAGAACTCGCAATTCCGATTATGTTATCAGGTGGCATCGGTCTTGGAATTATTTTTATTTCATTAGCGGATGGATTTAATACCGATTTGTTTAATTACTTGTTCGGAAGCGTTAGTGCAGTATCTCGAAATGATTTAATTATTATAGCTATTATTAGTGTAGCGATTTTATTTGTTGTCACCTTTTTATATAAAGAGTTATTTTTACTTTCCTTTGATGAAGAGCACGCGAAAGCCTCTGGTATTGCAGTGAAAAGCATTCATTTTGTGTTTATTATATTAGTGGCGCTTGTTATTTCTATTTCCATGCGAATTGTTGGTATTTTATTAGTGTCAGCTTTAATGACTCTCCCAGTTGCAGCGAGTATCCGTGTTGCCCGTGGCTTTTTTCAAACAATTATTCTTTCCATTATTTTTGGTGAACTTGCGGTTTTTACTGGATTAGTGACGGCTTTTTATTTAGATTTAGCACCTGGAGGAACAATTGTCATTAGTTCCATTCTTATTTTGGTTGGAACAATAGCGATTAAGCGATTAAAAAATGCGTGGGCTAAATGAGGTGAGTGTGCAAATGAACGTGACGGAAGCCATTCAATTGTTGAAAGAACGTGGATATAAACATACTGGAAAGCGTGAAATGATGTTGGAATTGTTTTCTGCTCACGATAAATATTTAACTGCCAAAGATGTGTTAGATCATATGAAGGAAGATTATCCAGGACTTAGCTTTGATACGATTTATCGAAACTTATCACTATTTGTAGACCTTGGGATCTTAGAACAAACGGAATTATCCGGAGAAAAACATTTCCGATTTACCTGTGGAAAACATCACCATCACCATCATTTTATTTGCCTTGATTGCGGAAAAACGAAAGAAATTGATACGTGTCCGATGGAAAAGTTACAAGAAGACTTAAAAGAATACGATATCACTGGTCATAAGTTCGAAATTTATGGTGTTTGTCCAACATGTGCAAAATCCCCCCAGTCATAACTGGAGGGATTTTTTTATCGTTGTTTTAACCAATCGTTTACCCATTGTTTTGCTTCCTGCCAACCTTTCACACGAATGACCCCTTCTGGAATTGGATCTTGATTGTAAGGAGCGTCGAATAGTAATACAGGGATACCGCATTCTTCGTGAATGGAAACCGCATTGTCGTGCTTGTCTTCTAAAAATAATTCGATGTTATGCTTTTTAAGCGATTCAATTTTATTGTGTGTCCCAATTAATTCAATATGATGATAATAGAGGTCGTTTCGATCAAACCATTGTCTTGTTAAGTCGAGAAGATGTGAACCTCTGGCACTTATGAAAAACAATTCAAATTGCTCTTTCCATTCAAGTAAAACTTCTTTCGCCCCTTTAGCTAATGGAGATTGTTCATAGATTGTTGGTTCGACTTGGCGAAACCATTGGGCGAAATCTTCTGGTGTTACTTCGACCACTTTTGTTAAATCGTATGCTGTAATGTCTTCGTATGTAAGGTTGACATCAAATGCTTCATTTAAATATGGGACGAGCGTAGTTGGACATGTAACCGTTCCATCGATGTCAATTCCAATTCGTTTTTTCATTTACATTACCCCTTTTTCAAGTTCTCATACAGTGTATCACATTTCCTATCGAAGGTGAACGTAATTAGAAATGTTTAAGGAGTTGGATAGATAGACAATCATTAGTAACATGATTTCTATATCCGTGGGAATACTATTTAATGCTCCCATCATGGAAAGAGAGGGATCAGCAAATGGGTGAAGAACGACGAGAAAATCTCGTTGAGCAAGACCTTCGTAATACAGAAAGATATGGGGATATCAATCGACCTGAATTATATGAAGAAGGGTCGAATTTTGAAGAAGAAACATCGGCTGAATTAGCGACACCTCTTTCTGAAAATCGTGAAACAAAAATCGACGAAGGAAACGGTGGACGTGGATGGGGATACACTTCATTAGTCCTATCCATTTTATCATTATTTGTTCTACCAGTTCTTTTAGGAGCAGCAGGAGTCATTTTAGGCTTTGTTGCACGCCGTCGCGGAGCGGAAGTATTGGGTGCATGGGGAATCGGTATTGGAGCCGTCTCCATTATTATAGGATTATTTGTTCTTCCGTTCTTTTAATAGTAAAAGGGGGCAAAAACGCTTGGCACTAGCCAAGCGTTTTTTTATATGTTAAGCATTTTGTTGCTCTTTTTGCTTCTTAAAATATTCTTCCGCAAGCATATCAATTTCTTTTTTCAGCTCTTCGACCATCGTTTCTTCTGGTACTTTACGTACGGTTTTCCCTTTACGGAACAGCAACCCTTCGCCACGAGCCCCAGCAATTCCAATATCGGCTTCACGTGCTTCACCTGGTCCGTTTACGGCACATCCAAGTACAGCCACTTTTATTGGTGCTTTAATTTTTTGAATATATTCCTCAACTTCGTTGGCAATGCTAATCAGATCAATTTCAATTCTTCCGCAAGTTGGACATGAAATTAACGTGGCAGCATTAGAAGCTAAACCAAATGTTTTTAATAATTCTTTGGCGACTTTTACCTCTTCAACTGGATCGGCGCTTAACGAAATCCGAAGTGTATTTCCAATTCCTTTATTTAGAAGAACTCCTAAGCCAGCCGCACTTTTCACCGTTCCGGCAAATAAAGTTCCGGACTCTGTAATTCCTAAATGAAGCGGATAATCAAATGTTTGAGCAGCTTTTTCGTATGCTTCAATGGCTAAACGAACATCGGATGCTTTTAACGAAACGATAATATTTTGAAAATCAAGGTCTTCCAAAATTCGGATATGATGTAAGGCACTTTCTACCATACCGTCTGCTGTCGGATAACCATATTTTTCTAAAATTCGCTTCTCTAAACTTCCTGCATTTACCCCGATACGAATCGGTACGCCACGTTCTTTCGCGGCTTTGACAACCGCTTCTACTTTTTCACGTCGACCGATATTACCAGGATTAATGCGAATTTTATCAGCGCCGCCTTCAATTGCTTTTAACGCTAAACGAAAGTCAAAATGAATATCGACGACAAGAGGGATGTTAATGCGCTTTTTAATTTCTTTAATCGCATTAGCTGCCCGTTCATCTGGACAAGCAACCCGTACGATTTGACAGCCTGCTTCCTCTAAACGTTCAATTTCACGAACGGTTGCATCTACATCGTGTGTTTTCGTAGTGGTCATACTTTGAATGATGACTTCGTTGCTACCACCAATTGTTAAGTTGCCCACTCTAACAGGACGAGTTTTTGAACGATGTATAATCTCACCCAAGTGTAATTCTCTCCTTTAATATCCCACAAGACTGGGATTTGTAGTTTATGATTACGGATTTATTGTAACAATGTTTGCTGATTATTGACAAGAAAGAGGAAAAAATCCGCTCTTAATTTTTGTAAATAGGAATTTTATACATTTTGCCAATTTGAATGTCATTAGGAGTTGTATTTTCATTTAACCGTTGAAAGTCTTGAATCACTTGATTAATGGAAACAGGTAAAGGGCCCTCCTGATACTTTTCGACGAGTGATAAAACGGTATCGCCAGCTTTCACTTTTACGAGCACATAAGGGACTTGCTTTTCTATTGGTTCGGATGGAGATGAGGTAGCCGGTTGTCCTTGTGCGGGCATGGTTGGAGAAGGTGAATAAGAAGAAGTACGGATGGTGAGGGTGCCAACACGTAAATCATAAAAAATGCTGTATATCAAAATAAAACCAACGAAGGCTAGTAACAACCGTTTCATAAAAATCCCTCCCATTCTTGTCCCCATTATATTCGGTAAGCTCAAAAAAACATGTCAGAACTTGTATGAGCAAAAGTAAAATTAATAGATGTTTTTGTCGAAAGGAGGATAATAAAGTGTGGAAAAAAGCGGTAACAACTTCCATGATTCTGCTACCGGTTATTATGGTATTTGGAAACTCCCCTTTATTCCTGTCCTTTCTAACATTCAACAGTCGTTACATTTATCATACGAGGAAACAGGACTCATCTTAAGTGTATTTAGTATTCCAGCTGCTCTGATTATTCCGTTCCTAGGATTTCTTTCCGATCGCTTTACCCGGAAACAAGTCATTTTATCGTCTTTTAGTTCTTCTGATGATTGGATCGATTATTTCGTTTAGTTACTCGTACTTTCCAAAATCATGGATGTTTTCGATGTTATTAGTTGGGAGGTTTATACAAGAGTTAGGAGCAGGAGGAACGGCTCCATTTGCGATTGCTCTTATTGGGGATGTATTTCAACAGAGTGAGCGAGCGAAACAATTAGGAGTATTAGAGGCTTGGAATGGAATAAGTAAAATCGTTGCCCCGGTAGTCGGTGCGTCAATCGCATTATTGTCTTGGGATTACTGGTTTCTTATTTTATTTTTATTATCATTAATAGCCTTCATTGGTATACGGTGTATGGTACCTTTAAAGGGAAATGATTCGAACATGACATTTCAACAATATGGCCATGCGATTAAACGATCGTTTTTCCAAAAGGCAAAACACTTTGTCGCTCGTTTTTGGCGTATTATTTTTTCTGTCGTATTATATCGAAGAAGTATTTCAAATCGATGGGTTTTTTAAAGGTTTTAAATTTTTATTTCCGTTAGGGGCGATGGCGTTATCTTCTTATTGGACTGGAAAAGAGCTTAAAAAGAGACAAGAGCGATGGAAACAATATTTGATTCTCGGTGTAGCAATGAAGGTAGGAGCATTTATAGGCACCATCATTTTTTCAATATTTCTTTTTGTTTATTTTTTATTACGATCGCCTTTGCTGGTATCGGCTTTTTACTTCCAGCCGTCAATTACGGGATTACGTCGGCTGCGGATGAAAGCGACGGAGGTTTTATCGTCAGTTTATATGGGGCCACTCGTTTTTTAGGAGTAGCATTAGGTCCCATCATTTTTGGATGGGTACCTTTTAATCAAACGATTTTTGGTTTCTCCTTAATTTATCCCTTTTGTCCTTCGTATTCCTTTTAATCGGAAATTACTCCGTCATTCGTCCAAAATTATTTTCATTTAAAAATATTTACCATAGAAAATAGTTGGTTTTATTGGTAATAAATAAAAATATTACCTAACCTTTACAATCCGTTAACATTATTCTGTGAAAATGTTGAGTATAGTCGTAAAGGAGGGCTCTATGGATGGAAAAATGGCGTTTGATAAAAAATGTTCAATCAGTTTTAACACCTATTAGGAAGAAGGTCATGGGTTATAAGCAGCGCCATGGGAAGGGATTTCGATTTTCGTTCCCAAGTTACATTGGAAAAACGTTATCATTAAAAACGCGTTTGTTGTTAATGATTAATATCATTCAGTTAATAACGGTAACAGCGATTGGTTTTCTATCATTTTACAAATCGAAAGAAACGACGATGAAATTGACGGAAAACCGTTTAGAACGTGAAGTTTTAACCGTTTATGAAATTGCCCAAAGCCTAATGTTATTATATGTTGGGAAAGAAGATCAGTTTGAAAAGAAAATAAAGCAAGTCATTAAACAACAAGATGCCGAATTGGCCCAAGATGGATTAGATGGTTATTACTTTGTAATAAATGATAACGGAGCCCTTCCTTTACTAGACGGTGGGGATCAATTACAATTAGCGGAGGACATAACAAGTAAAATATTACAAATTGAAAAAGGAATTATTCATGAGTCCATTAATGGAAAAAAGTATTCGTTTGCGTTCCACTCCGTGCAAGAATTAAAAGGGATTTACGTTATAGCCATTCCACAAAGTCAATATTTATCCCCAATTCAAAGTATGGCCACATATACTATTCTTCTGGCGATAGGTTCGGTTCTATTAACAACAGTGTTCATATTATTAGCGCTAAAACCATTGGTTGAACCGATTCAACAACTGCGGACAACCATGCGTAAAATTCGTGATGGAAACTTAAACATCAACATTGATATAAAAACTTCACTACCTGTAATTCATTCATAAGTTGTTAGTTTCCAATCTATGATGGAAAATGTGAAATCATTAATACAAAGTATTTCCACAACGACGGATAAATTAAGCGTGACGGGAGCGAAACTTCAAAAAGCCTCTGACCAATTATTAATGGAAAACACACAAATAGAACATACGGTACAACTTGTCCAAAAAGGGGCAGAACAGACGGCTACTACATCTGAACAAAATATGTATTCGTTCCAAGAAATGAAAGCTTCGCTTGAAACGATTTTTTCGAAACTAGAACAAGTATTTTTAAAAGCGAATACTATGACCGATTCTGCTCAAAAAGGGGAAACAAACATTCACGCAATGGCGGAAACGAACTCGATGTTTGTCACTGACTTTAAAGAAATGAACAAAACGATACAAAACGTGAAAGAACACTCTCACTCAATTGCTAAAGTGGTGACGATGATTCAGCAAATTGCGGAACAAACGAAGTTATTAGCGTTAAATGCTGCGATTGAAGCGGCCCGAGCAGGAGAAAGTGGAAAAGGGTTTGCCGTAGTTGCCAATGAGGTACGAAAATTAGCTGAGCAATCGGCCAAAGCTACAGTCGATATAACTCAGATCATAGAAGAAATGGAAACTATCTCCCTTCAAGCCGTCACCGAATTTAATTTAATGGTAAATAAAGTGAAGCAGCAAATGGATTCCGTTATGAAAGGGAAGGATGCTTTTCACCAGTTACTACTACAAATTAAAGATGCCGACCAACTGTTACGGGATATCCAATCAGAGTTAACGCAAGTTGAACACGTTTTACCGGAAGTGGAAAAAGCGACTGAGGCATATGTTTCTATTTCACAAGAGACGCTCGCAAGCGCAAAGGAAATGTTGACTGTTTTTGATCAGCAGTCTGTGATGTTACAAGAAAACCACCATATTGGCAAACAGTTAAAAGAGTTATCTAATGAGCTTCATTCGTTATCTATACAATTTTCTTTGAATTAAAAACAAACAAGAAGGTGTTAGGTCTGACCTAACACCTTCTTTTAATTCGTTAATGTCGGTTGTTTTGAAGACGGAATCGATGAAATAATTCGATATAAGATGAATAAAATCATTGCCCATTCGAGGAATACATCTCCTGTAAAGTTGATTTGAAAAAGGGAAAGAAGGGTAAATAAAATGGTCGGTAGTGTCACTCCATAAGCCGTTATGCGATAGCTTTGTCGGTACGATAATTTTCGGTTTTGCCGCAGAAGAAGAGCGAGTCCAGCAAAAATTGCGATTTTTATAAACAGTAAGCCTGAATTAAAAATATAAGTAATTATAATGATAACAACAGATAAAATAGGAACAATCGTCTGAAATTGATGGAGCATTTCTACAAGTGACTTCTTTGTTACATGTAATCCTTCAAGCATGGAATATGGAATTGACTGAACATTCCCTTCCGTAACTATAATAAATTGGTCGGATAAAAGGCCGATGGTTATGTTTTTGTTAGAAAATTCGGTCACTTGCCCCGATGGATCATATAAAAGAATCCAATTTTCGCTTTCTACTTTAACCGTTTCCATATTAGATGAATGAAGCGTACCGTTTTTAATCGTAAAGTCAGGAAATTCTTTCAACAATATTTGTTCCATTTTTTCTATTGGTACAGCAGAAAAGGAATAAAATAACAAAACAATTGGAAGCGTCGTAAATAACGCTAAGAAAAATATGTACAAAATGGTTTTTCCAATCCCTTGAAAGCGAAACATCGCCATTTTTTTTGGTGAATATAAACTAACTATGAATTGTTGGAAGATGTTCATCATTATCACTCCTTGTGAAAGCATTCATTCTCATTGTAAATTTACCTGTAAAACGGAAACAACTAGAAATTAGAATTCTGAAAAATAATACTTTTGTAACATAAATGTAACATTAAAACTAAATGTTAAGCTAATGTAAATTTTAATTTAAACATGTTTACATTGTGTTCATGATGAATTAATAATTATATGGGGTCTGATGAATAATGTCGAAAAAGATTAACTAATAGGGGTTGAATAAAGTGGAATTTAGTCTTCAACAAATGCTATTTGAGTTTCTCGGCGGCCTTGGAATTTTTCTTTACGGTATTAAGTTTATGGGAGACGGTTTGCAAAAGTCTGCAGGCGATCGTCTTCGTGATGTGTTAGACCGGTTTACTACGAATCCGATCATGGGGGTAATTGCCGGTACAATTGTTACGATTCTCATTCAAAGTAGTTCGGGAACGACAGTCATTACCGTCGGACTAGTTAGTGCGGGATTTATGACGCTTCGCCAAGCAATTGGCGTTATTATGGGTGCCAATATTGGTACGACAGTAACAGCGTTCATCATCGGTATTGACATCGGTGAATATGCGTTACCGATTATTGCCGTAGGTTCTTTCTTGATATTTTTCTTTAAAAATAAAAAAGTTCGAAATCTTGGACAAGTTATCTTTGGGTTCGGTGCCCTTTTCTATGGGATGGAATTAATGAGCGCCGGAATGAAACCGTTACGTTCATTCGAAGCGTTTCATGAATTAACGGTTAGTCTGAGTGATAACCCGATTCTTGGAGTTATTGCTGGTACCGTCTTTACGGTCATTGTACAAAGCTCTAGTGCGACTGTCGGTATTTTACAAGGGCTTCATGCGGAAGGCCTTATTGATTTACAAGCTGCGCTACCAGTATTATTTGGTGACAATATCGGAACAACGATTACAGCCGTTTTAGCAGCGCTTGGAGCATCGGTTGCTGCCCGTCGAGCTGCGGCGACACATGTGTTGTTTAACTTGGTAGGAACAGCTATTTTCCTCATCATTTTACCGTTCTTTCAAGATTTTATAGAGTTTTTGAAAAATAGTTTATCACTAGATCCAAAAATGACCATTGCCTATGCACACGGTACGTTTAATGTGACAAACACGGTGATTCAATTACCTTTTATTGGAGTTCTAGCAGCAATTGTAACAAAATTAATACCTGGTGAGGACTCAATTGTTGAATATCGTGCAAAACATTTGGACCCTATTTTCATTGAACAATCTCCTTCTATTGCCTTAGGACAAGCAAAAGAAGAAGTTGTTCGCATGGGACAATTTGCGATTAAGGGGTTAGAAGAAACGCATCAATACTTAACGACGAAAAATTCAAAGCATGCGGAAGTCTCTTTACAACTGGAAGACGCCATTAACAATCTTGATCGAAAAATTACGGATTATTTAATTTCTTTGTCTACAAGCTCGTTATCAGCAGCTGAATCTGAACGTCATTCGATTTTAATGGACACGGTAAGAGATATTGAGCGAATCGGTGACCATTTTGAAAACATTGTGGAATTAATAGAGTATCAGCAAGCAAACAAAGTTAAATTAACAGATGAAGCGATGCACGACTTAGAAGAAATGTTTAGTTTAACCATTTCAACCGTTCAAAAAGCGATTTCTGCTATCGACCATAATGATCAAGACTTTGCTCGGGAAGTAGTCGAAAACGAAGATCGTATTGATAAAATGGAGCGTAAATTACGTAAACAACATATTTTACGTTTAAATGAAGGGCTTTGCTCAGGTCAAGCCGGCATTGTTTTTGTAGACATTATAAGCAATCTAGAACGTGTTGGTGACCACGCAGTAAACATTGCTGAAGCCGTATTAGGGATTCATCATTAAGGTGAAGAAAGAGAAGTAAGATTTTCCGCTTACTTCTCTTTTTTTTGAAACTTAAAGTAATGATATCCGTAAAAAAAGTGGGACATGCGTCCAAAATATTGTTGAAAGGTGAAACGTATGGAAATTATTTATTGGGGACTTATTGTCATTTGCTTTTTGCTTGCCTTTGTTGGGCTTATTTATCCTATTATCCCAGGGATGTTGTTTTTGTTCGGAGGCTATTTATTATATGGGTTATTTTTTTCATTCGAACCTTTTCATTGGAGCTTTTGGGTCATTCAAATGATATTAGCATGTCTAATGATGGGAGCGGATTATGTAATCAACGGGTTGACAATGAACCGAAGAGGAGCTTCGAAAGCTGGCTTTTGGGGAAGCACAATAGGAATTATTATTGGTCCGTTGATCATACCGGTATTTGGGATTATTATTGGTCCATTTGTTGGTGCCGTTGTAGGGGAAATTGCCTTCGGGAAGAAGCCTATAAAAGAAAGCCTCTCTATCGGTGTAGGGTCATTGATAAGTTTTTTTAGCAGCACGTTTGTAAAAGCGGTTATTCAATTAGGAATGATTGTCTACTTCTTTTTGGTTATTTAATGGACTTTCCAAATGATGTTGACGATTTTTCTGTTCGGTGTTATATTTTCAATAAATAAACGAATGTCTAAATGTAAAATGGACCCTTAGCTCAGCTGGTTAGAGCAGACGGCTCATAACCGTCCGGTCGCAGGTTCGAGTCCTGCAGGGTCCATTAACAAAAACCGGTTTCCAACCGGTTTTTGTTTTTACATTAAATAAGGAGATACGATTAGCAAATGATTTGATTCAATAATCGTTCTTTGGTAATCTTAAGATTGAAAAGCAAACCATGTACATAAAAGGAGGAATTGGAAATGGCATTTGAATTACCTCAATTACCTTATGCTTACGACGCCCTTGAACCACACATCGATAAAGAAACAATGAACATCCACCACACAAAACATCATCAAACGTATGTAACCAAATTAAACGATGCGCTTGCTGGACACGATGAATGGTTAAACAAATCGGTTGAGGAAGTAATTTCAAACCTTGACCAACTTCCAGAAGCAGTTCGTACAGCTGTACGTAACAACGGTGGAGGTCATGCAAACCACTCTTTATTCTGGCAAATTCTTTCTCCAAATGGTGGCGGTGAACCTACAGGAGAACTTGCTGAAGCAATCAATAAAAAATTCGGAAGCTTCGAGAAATTCAAAGAAGAGTTTGCTGCTGCGGCTGCAGGACGTTTCGGTTCCGGTTGGGCTTGGCTTGTTGTAAACGATGGCGAACTTGAAGTAACAAGCACTCCAAATCAAGATTCTCCGTTAATGGAAGGTAAAACACCTATTTTAGGCCTTGATGTTTGGGAGCATGCCTATTATTTAAAATATCAAAACCGTCGTCCAGACTACATTAACGCATTCTGGAACGTTGTGAACTGGGACGAAGTAGCAAAACGCTACGCTGCTGCGAAGTAATTTTTTTAAGAGTATTCAAAAGGTTGCTGACATGTCAGCAACCTTTTTTTGTGCGAAATTCCCAACTTATTAGCATTCTCCTTTTATTTGTATAACTCAGATTTAATTATCAAACAATATTAAAGATGAAAAGGGGAGTTTCGCAATGTTTTATAAAAAATGGTTAGGTGATGTAGAGATACCAAAAGACTTACGATTGTTATTATATGTAGGAAGTTTGTATTCCTTAAGCATAGCTCTGTCCAATACATTCGTAAATATTTATTTATGGAAACAGACAGGAAATTATGTTGACTTGGGTATATATAATTTAACTATCGTTATATTTCAGCCTTTAACGTTCATTTTAGCAGGACGCTGGGCGAAAAAAATTGATCGTGTCATTGTGTTACGACTCGGAGTAATTTTTTTAACGAGTTTTTATTTTACGGTTCTTTTTATCGGTCAGCAGGCTTCGAATTTCTTAATTTTGTTAGGTGCTTTGTTAGGAATTGGGTATGGTTTTTATTGGTTAGCCTATAACGTGTTAACGTTTGAAATTACCGAGCCTGAGACGCGCGATTTTTTTAACGGTTTTTTAGGATCCTTAACCTCTGCAGGAGGAATGATTGGGCCAATTTTAGCCGGATTTATTATCTCGCGATTTACTTCTTATGCAGGATATACACTTGTTTTCGGTATTTCACTTTTCTTATTTGCCATTGCGATTGTGTTAAGTTTTTCCATCACTCGTCGCCCAGCTTCAGGAAAGTATGAGTTTGTACGTATTTTTAAAGAGCGAAAGAAAAATCACCAATGGAAAGGCATAACGAACGCTCACTTTTTTCAAGGACTTCGTGAAGGAACATTCCTATTTGTCATTACAGTTTTCGTTTTCATTGTAACCAGTAGCGAATTAGCAATTGGAACATTCGGTCTTGTCAATTCAACCATCTCGTTTATCGCGTATATTTTTGTTTCACGTTTATTGAAAAAAGGAGCTCGTAAAAAAGCTATATTGATCGGTGGAATACTTCTTTTTCTCTCCATCTTTATAATTGTCCCAGAAATGAGTTATATCCGTTTATTAGTTTATGCTGCTACTATTGCCGTTGCGTATCCGATCGTGCTTGTCCCGTATATTTCGATGACGTACGATGTGATTGGTCAAAGTTGGAGGGCAGCTGAAATGAGAATTGAATATATCGTTGTGCGAGAAATTTTTCTTAATAGCGGAAGAATCGTCTCGATCCTTACATTTTTAGGAGCAGTTTCATTATTTCCAAGTGAACAAATTTTACCCATTTTATTAATTATCTTAGGTGCTGGTTACTCCTTTATTTATTTGGCCGTAAGAAAAGTTTAGTTTAAATGAGGAGGAGCCGCACTTTTTTCGTGATGTGAATTTTTTCATACCGATAGAAAAATCCCGTTAATTCGAATACAATAGTAAAGGAGGCCTTACGGAAAGGAAGGAATGAGCCATTGAAAAAACAAAAAAAGAAGAAAAAAACACATGTGCCGGTACGGTTAAACATGTTGTTTTTTATCGTCTTTTTATTATTTTCTACATTAATTTTACGGTTAGGTATCGTACAAATCGTGTATGGTGAAGACTATCGTCGTGAGGTGGAGCGGACGGAGGATGTAACCGTCAATACACCTGTCCCACGCGGGAGAATTTACGATCGTCATTATAATGTTATTGTGGACAATACTCCTTTAAATGCCATTACGTATACACGGACTAATTCAACGAAGGTCGACGAAATGCTAGAGGTCGCTGAAAAATTAGCCAAGTTCATTAAAAAAAACCCGAAAGAAGTAACTGAACGGGACAAAAAAGACTTTTGGATCTTAAAGTTTCCAGATTTAGCACAAGAAAAAATTACTGAAGAAGATAAACAGAAGTTAAAGGAATTAGACTTATCTCAAGATGAGTACAACAAAAAATTGTATCAATTACAATTAGACCGGATTACGGAAAAAGATTTAGCCATGTTATCGCAAGCTGATTTAGAAGTTTTAGCGATTTTCCGTGAATTTTCAAGCGGATATGCCTTAACTCCACAAATGGTAAAAAATGAAGGAGTCACTTCAGAAGAATTTGCTAAGGTAAGTGAACATTTGGATTCCTTACCAGGGGTAGATACAACGACTGATTGGGATCGTGAATACGTATATGGTCAAACGTTGAAAACGATTTTAGGTGAAGTGAGCTCAGCGAAAGAGGGACTTCCAAGAGAAAAACTTGATTATTATTTATCCCGAGACTACAGTCGTAACGATCGTGTCGGTACTAGTTATATTGAACAACAATATGAAGACGTACTTCGTGGACAAAAGGAAAAAATTAAAAATATCACCGACAAATCTGGAAATGTGATCGATTCTGAATTAGTACAAGAAGGACAACGGGGAAAAGATTTAGTTTTAACCATAGATATAGAATTACAGTTAGCCGTTGAAAAAATCATTGAAGAAGAGCTTCTTAAAGCGAAGAAATTACCAAATACGTCGTTATTGGATCGGGCGTTTGTCGTTTTAATGGATCCATTTACAGGCGAAATTTTGTCACTTGCAGGAAAGCAATATGGTATCGACCAAAATACTGGACAGCCAAAGTTAAAAGATTTCGCTTTAGGAACGTTTACTACTTCTTACACAATGGGTTCAGCGGTAAAAGGAGCTACTATTTTAACAGGTTATCAGCTTGGAGCCATCACACCAGGGGATAAAATATACGACCAACCGTTAAAAATTAAAGATACTCCATTAAAAAAATCTTGGAAAAATTTTGGATTAATTGATGATATCACTGCCCTAAAAGTATCATCGAACGTATATATGTTCCAAACAGCTATACGTATAGGTGGAGGAGTCTATCGTTATAACCAACCGCTTGTCATTGATACGGATGCGTTTTCCTGGATGCGACAAAGCTTTAGCCAATTCGGTCTAGGTGTCCGCACCGGAATCGATTTACCAAACGAACAAATCGGATTTAAAGGGCCATATGAGCAAGCGGGATTGTTATTAGACTTAGCGATTGGACAATACGATACGTATACCCCATTACAAATGGCCCAATACGTCTCAACGATAGCCAATGGAGGTTACCGTATTCAACCCCATATTGTTAAAGAGATTCGAGAACCAAATGATGATAATGAACAACTTGGTCCGATTATAGAGGAAATCCAACCAAAAGTGTTAAATATACTGGACGTCGATCCAACATGGATGGAACGAGTGCAAGAAGGTTTCCGGCAAGTAATGCAAGAACCAGGAGGAACCGCCTATTCGTTCTTTGCAGATGCCCCATATTTACCAGCTGGGAAAACGGGAACGGCAGAAGCTTTTTACGATGGACCACGGCGAAAAGAATTTGAAGGACCTCCGCCTCAAACGACGAACTTAACTTTAGTTGCTTATGCTCCGTATGACAAACCAGAAATTGCGATGGCGGTTGTCGTTCCGTGGGCATATCAAAAAAGTGTCCCAGCAGTTACGATTAATAAAGACATTGGTCGGCGTGTTCTCGATGCCTACTTTGAGTTAAAACAAAAACGCATGGCCAATCAACAACAAAATGCTATACAATATGTTAATAATATAGAGGAAGGGATACAGGAGGAAACAGAGGTCCACCCCACTGAGGATGAAGAATAATTAATGAATATTTCGGCGTGACTGAACAAGGTTCGGTCACGCATTTTTTTGTTAAGGATTAAATGAGGATGATTGTTTTCGTTTTATTCTAGATTTATCGATTGAAGTTTCGGACAGATTTCTAAAAATTACGAAGTTGACACTTTATCAAGATTTTTGAACATATTTTGTAGATTACTAGAGACCTTATCGAACAAACATACTTCACTTCGTAACCGTCCTCTAGTAAACTCCATCTATCCTCAGACAAATGGATTACCAATATGGATCATTCACTTCTTGATTCTGACAACCCATCTTAGGATTTCTATAAAATATTTACTTACCTATTTTTTTAAGTTATATAACTTCAACAAATCTCCTGCCAATAATTGAATGATGCTAAAACACATAAAACTATGCGTATTTACAAAAGCTTAACAATAGATTAAAACCACTTTAAAAGAAATGTATTAGTCTTTTAAACGTAAGCAATCAAACGAAAAATTCTAGGGGGAATTACGGAATGAAAAAAATGAAGCTTTTAGCCCTAACAGCAGCAATTGGTACCTCTTTAGTATTCGCTGCATGCGGAAACGGAGCAAATACTGGTACAAACGGTGAAGGCTCTGACGCAGCTCAAGAACAAAAACAATTAGAAGGTACTGTAAAAATCGATGGTTCATCAACCGTTTATCCAATCATGGAAGCAGTAGCAGAAGAATATATGATCCAACAACCTGGTGTAAAAGTTTCTGTCGGTTTCTCAGGTACGGGTGGCGGATTTGAAAAATTCATCGCAGGTGAAACTCAACTTTCCAACGCTTCTCGTCCGATTAAAGACGCTGAAAAAGCGGAATTAGAAGAAAAGGGAATCGACTATACAGAATTCAAACTTGCATATGATGGTCTTTCTGTTGTAGTAAACAAAGAAAATGACTGGGTGGACTACTTAACGATTGAAGAACTTCAAAAAATCTGGATTGAAGATGGAACAGTGAAAAAATGGTCAGACATCCGTCCAGAGTGGCCAGATAAAGAAATCAAACTTTATTCTCCAGGTACTGACTCTGGTACTTACGACTACTTTAATGAAGTAGTCCTTGAGGAGCAACCAATCGCGAAAAGCGCTACACTTTCTGAAGACGACAACGTTCTTGTACAAGGTGTCGTTGGTGACAAAAACGCAATGGGTTATTTCGGATATGCGTATTACCTTGAAAACAAAGATCAATTAAAAGTTGTTCCGATTGATGGTGGAAATGGTCCTGTTGAGCCAACCAACGAAACGATCGAAAGCGGAGAATACTCCCCACTATCACGTCCGCTATTCACTTATGTGAAAAACTCTGCTGTGGCTGAAGACGAAGCCGTATATGATTACGTAAAATTCGTTCTTGAAAATGCAAGTGTGCTTGCTGAAGAAGTAGGCTACGTAAAACTTCCTGAAGAAGAATATCAAAAGGCTCTTGAAACTCTTGAAAGCCTTAAGTAATACAAACTAAAACGAAAATGGATGAGAAGCAGGTAACGTTTGCTTCTCATCTTGCCATGTGGATGAAAGGGGTTTTCAAAAAATGGCAACACCAAAGGTTTCAATCCAAGAAATGATTGAACAAAATCGAAAAAAGAACAAGCTTCAACAATTTGAAAAACTCGTTCCAATCATCTTGTTCTGTATTGCAACTGTCTCAGTCATAACAACGATCGGCATTTTATTTACATTATTTAAAGAAACACTTACGTTTTTCGAACGAGTTTCCATTGTTGAGTTTTTAACTGCAAAGGAATGGTATCCGTTCTCTGAAGAACAAGCATCATACGGAATTTTCCCACTGGTTACTGGAACGTTAAAAATTACGGTTATTGCGACGTTAGTTGCGGTACCAATCGGGATAGCATCTGCCATTTTCTTGAGTGAGTATGCATCCGAAAAAACGAGACGGACGATAAAGCCAGTTTTAGAAGTATTAGCAGGAATTCCGACAATCGTATACGGGTTTTTTGCGTTAACCTTTGTAACACCAGTTTTACGAGAACTTATACCTTCGTTAGAAATTTTTAACGCCTTAAGCCCAGGAATTGTCATCGGAATCATGATTATTCCAATGATCGCCTCCCTATCAGAGGATGCCATGTCATCTGTGCCAAAAGCCATTCGTGAAGGAGCACTAGCTCTTGGTGCTACGAAGTTTGAAGTGACGATGAAAGTTGTCTTACCTGCAGCTGTATCGGGTATTGTCGCTTCAATCGTACTGGCGATTTCACGTGCGATTGGTGAAACAATGATTGTTTCAGTCGCAGCTGGGTCAACACCAAATCTATCTTGGGACATTACGAGCTCGTTACAAACGATGACTGCATATATCGTGCAAGTAAGTACAGGTGATGCTGGATACGGCACAACGATTTACTACAGTATTTATGCTGTAGGAATGACTCTGTTTATTTTTACGTTAGCGATGAACTTGTTAGCACAATACATTGCTAAACGCTTTAGGGAGGAATATTAATGAAATACGTGGATCATTCAACAGTTGTTGAGAGAATGTCTTCGCGAATTCTCACGAACAACATTTTTCGAGGAATATTTTTCGTTGCGACAACATTCGGATTAATCGTTCTTGCTATCCTTCTATATCGGATATTCACTCAAGGAATTGGATATCTCGATTGGGGATTCTTTCAAAACTTCCCTTCACGTTTTCCAGAGAAGGCCGGAATTAAAGCAGCATTAATTGGCTCCATTTGGTTGATGGCTGTTGTGGCTCCTGTTTCCTTCATTTTAGGAGTGGGAACGGCGATTTATTTGGAAGAGTATGCACCGAAAAATAAAGTGACGAACTTTATTCAAGTGAACATTTCTAACTTAGCTGGAGTTCCTTCCGTAGTGTTCGGATTACTTGGTTTAACCATTTTTGTACGGGCTTTTATGTTAGGAAACAGTGTTTTGGCCGCTGGTTTAACAATGAGTTTGTTAATACTTCCAGTTATCATTGTCGCGAGCCAAGAAGCCATTCGTTCTGTGCCAAAAGAGTTACGAGAAGCCTCTTACGGAATGGGGGCAACGAAATGGCAAACCATTTTACGTGTTGTTTTGCCAGCAGCTATTCCAGGAATTTTAACAGGTAGTATTTTAGCGTTATCCCGTGCGATTGGTGAAACCGCTCCGCTAGTCGTTATTGGTGTTCCAACGTTCTTAGCGTTCTTACCGAAGGGTGTGCTTGATACGTTTACGGCATTACCGATGCAAATTTACAACTGGACGAGTCGACCTCAAGAAGAATTCCATGCCTTAGCGGCAACCGGTATTATCGTTTTATTAGGATTGTTAATTGTTATGAACTCGATTGCGGTATTGATCCGAAACAAATTCCAAAACCGTTATTAATTTTTTCGATTGGATGAGGGAGGTTTTCAACATGGAAATCACGTTAGTAAAGAAAAAGGAAGAAGTAACAAAAGAGCATAAGGAAGAAAAGAAAGTTGTGAAAAAGCCGATTTATGAAACAAAGCAATTAAACCTTTGGTACGGAAATCACCACGCGTTAAAAAATATTGATTTAGACGTAATGGAAAACGAAGTAACAGCGATTATCGGGCCATCTGGATGTGGTAAATCAACTTACATCAAAACATTAAACCGCATGATTGAACTTGTACCAAACGTGAAAACGTCCGGGGAAATTCGTTATCGTGGGCGGAACATTTTTGATAAAAACTATCGTGTGGAAGAGTTACGCACGAAAGTAGGAATGGTTTTCCAAAAACCAAATCCATTCCCTAAATCTATTTATGACAATATCGCGTATGGTCCACGTATTCACGGAATCCGTAATAAAAAAATTCTTGATGAAATTGTAGAGAAAAGCTTACGTGGTGCAGCGATTTGGGACGAAGTAAAAGATCGCTTACATCAAAATGCGTACGGATTATCCGGTGGTCAGCAACAACGTTTATGTATTGCTCGCTGTTTAGCCATTGAGCCTGACGTTATTTTAATGGACGAACCAACATCGGCACTTGACCCAATTTCTACATTAAAAGTAGAAGAACTCGTTCAAGAATTGAAAAAAGACTACAGTATCATTATCGTTACACACAACATGCAGCAAGCGGCGCGTATTTCTGATAAAACGGCTTTCTTCCTAAACGGAGAAGTAGTAGAATATGATAAAACTGATAAAATCTTCTCCAATCCTTCCGACAAGCGTACGGAAGACTACATTACAGGACGATTCGGATAATTTGTATAAGGGGGGGAAGCAATCATGGGTGTACGGGAAAAGTTTCAATACGATTTACAAGAACTTAAAGATAAGTTAGTCGAACTCGGTGAGTATGCCTTAAACGCCTTAAATCGAGCAATCGTGGCACTAGAACAACAAAATATTGACGATGCGTTACGTATTATGGAAGAAGATGCGAAAGTAGATAAATTAGAGGAAAAAATTAATGATTTTGCAATTCTTTTAATTGCGAAACAGCAACCGGTGGCTATTGACTTACGTCGTATTATGGTGGCCGTAAAAATCGCAAGCGATTTAGAGCGCATTGCCGATTTTGCGGTAAATATCGCTAAATCAACGATTCGCATTGGAAATGAGCCGTTAATCAAACCGATTGACCATATTAAAAAAATGCATCAAATTGCCTCATCTATGATTGAATTAACAATGAAGGCATTCGAAGAAGAAGATATCGTGAAAGCAAAGCAGGTAGCGGAAATGGACGATAAAGTCGATTCCTTATATGGTCAAACCATTCAAGAGTTACTTTCATATACACATCAAATGCCAGAAAAAATCGAACAAATTACGCAGCTTTCATTCATCTGTCGTTATTTAGAGCGCACGGCTGACCATGTCACAAACATTACGGAAAGCATCTTCTATTTAGTAAAAGGACGTCACTACGATTTAAATAACTGAATTAAAAAAACCGGATGAACTAGTTAAGTTCATCCGGTTTTTTGTATTTGAAGGTTCATTAGGTTTTGACGAAATGGTATAGCGGTTACCGAGAACTTAACGGATATGTTTATTTTTTTCACAACATAGCGGTTCGTCTGGTAACAGTGTAAACTTCAAATGATTGATAGTAGTATTTTTCAATCGGAAAAAGTACTCAAAAAAATGCATACCCCTTACCTTGTGATATTAACTTGAAATTTCCCCTGCAATTTGTTCGAAGGTCATGTCGTTCGTTATTTTATATGTACCGATTTGTATTGTTCGATGGTAGCCTTTTTCAACCAGGAATTTCGTAAAAGACCCTCCATCTTCTATAATGCCGGCTTTTTCTAGTTTGTCACTTATGTCTGATGGAGTCATTCCTTGTGTTATTTCAAGAATGTACACCAATTGTTTTTCTATTTTATTTGTCTTTTCTTGCAGCTGTTTAACTTTTTTTTGGGTCTGTTCATAATCAATTTTTAAGGTTTCGTATGACTGTTCGAGTTCATCATACGTTTCTTTTTTGACAAATGTTTCGACAGTATTTTCTTTCGTACTCGGTGAGTTGAAAAATGTATGGTAGCCATAGATGGTTAAGGATGATACGAATAGTCCTGCTGCAAATGCTCTTGTTACTTTTCGATCCATGTTCTCAACATCCTATCTATGCGATTCGATGATTTGATATACCTCTTGCAAAGAGAGCGCTGATTGTTTGGCAATTTGGTCTAAGCTTAGCCCTTGACGGTGCAGGGCGAGCACTTGATTTTTTACT
Source organism: Aeribacillus pallidus (assembly GCF_050478865.1). Lineage (NCBI taxonomy): Bacteria > Bacillati > Bacillota > Bacilli > Caryophanales > Bacillaceae > Aeribacillus > Aeribacillus pallidus. Next base: position 27,655 of record NZ_JBCNBW010000034.1, read on the forward strand.
ACTTCATGCACTTGCGGCCTTTTCTTTGGAACAGCCCTGAACGGTGACGTTTCTTCTTGAATTAATAATTCCTCTTCTAATACTTTTAATCTTTTTTTCATTTGGTATTGTTCTTGAATTACAGATAGGGTGAATTCTTCAAACTCTTTCTCCAATTGCTTTGTCCGATCTTTTTGGAAAAATGACAAAATGAACAAAGCGATCGAAATGGAAATAAGGATGATTAAAACGGTTTCCAAATGACTTCACTCCTGTATTATACAACTTTTGCTACCTATATTATAGCTTACAACCAAAAGGGACAGAAGTGTGAAATCGATCATAAGAAAATCATACATAATCCGACAAAATGCGTTTATTGTCCTTTTAACCTATCAATGTTACGATAAAAAAAGAAAGAATTGTCATAATTTTTCACTTGATTCATATATTTATAATTTTATATGAGGTGACTTACAGTGATTGAACAAATTATTGACTTAAGAAAGCGAGGTCTATCATTTCGAAAAATTGCAAAGGAATTAAATACAACGGTAGGGAAAGTTCAATATCAATGGAAAAAATACAAAGAAGGAAAAATTCAACCTGATTCTATTGATGACCAAAAACGGACCGCGAAAGTCAATACTCCTGCAGACCATTTCCCGACCTTTCAATTCTTCTCGGAAACAAATGATATGTTTTTAACACTCATTCAACCAACGAAAGCTTTTGTTTACTGGAGTATCTCTAACGAAGTTTGGGATACCGTAGCGCTTTATTATCGTGAGTTAAGTAATGAGAAAAAATTGTGCCTCCGTGTTTACGACGTAACAAACATTCATTTCAATGGCTCTAATGCTCATTCCATTTTTGAAATACCGATTCCTCCACATTGTGAAGAATGGATGCTCAAAGGGTTAAAGGGAAACCGGTGTTACTGCGTCGAACTTGGATTAAAACATCATCACGATTTTCTTCCACTTCTCCGATCAAATACGATTCATGTTCCATTGATGAATGAGGCTATGCCAGATGAGTTTCAGCAAAATATTCGACGCTATGTCCGCGGTGAAGACCAGCAGCCGAAATGGGTTGAGCACGTTTCAGTTTATTCGTACTATATAAATAATTAGTGGAGGGGTATTATGGTAAATGAAGTTCCTCTTGTATGGAAACCATCCATTCCGTACATTCCTTTAAGGCTATTAAAACAACAAGACGGAATCCATTACATGCATTGGCATGCCCAACAATGGTTTAGTATCATAGAACATTTGGAACAATCTCCATCTCCCTGTCATATCGTTGTATTAAATCCTCTTTTTTTGTCACTTTTTGAATCCAAAGAATTTCAAGAGGGAATGACTCATATCCTCAACGAATATGCCAAAGACGAAAGAAAAAGGGAATGGTTGTATATTTGGTTAAAATACGATCAATCAATAACGAAAATCATTCAGTCGTACCAACGAAAGAACCAATTAATCTTACTACCAACTATAGTGAGCGATTTTCCTCTTCCACTTTTACGAACTCACTATGGACTCACACTACAAGTAGATATGACCATTTCCATATGGCAACAATACGTTAAAGAGCAACCAGCTTGGTTGTGGTTACCTTCGATGGCCTACGTACCTGGACTTGAGCGATATTTATTGCAAAAAGGAATTCGCGGAACATTTTTAATGGAAGTACCGGGACAAAAACAGGGAAGAATCACTCCTTACGGCTGGGTAGTCATTCCTGTGGGTAAAAAAGAGGAAGACATAGCGAATGAACGAAAAGTGAAACGGTATACCGTAAAAGGGGATTGGTCGGTTTTACAAAATGAAACGTCCTCTTTAACCTATTCTAACGAACAGTCATGGCAACACATTGTTCACTTCCCGTTTACGTATGAGCAAATGGAACAAGAGCGGTCGATCGTTGAAGAGCACGTTTTATCAAAACTAAAAACAGCTCATAGGATGGAGCACATCCTTTCATTATTACAAAATAGCGGCCATTCAATGGTTGATCGGGTTCGAAAGCAACTACAAAAAGAGTGGATGATGTATTTGCATTTGTTAGCTTTAAAGGAGCCGCCTGCTTATGTAGAACCATTGATTCGTCAATTTGAAGAATCATTTATGCAATTAAAGGACCAGCTTGAAAATCAACATATTAACTCCCATTTTCTAAAATATCGTGAAGGATTATTTGCTTTTGGTAAAGAACAACCGCGAAAAATCAATCGAAGAGGACGGAAAGAGCCAAAAACAAACCATCCATTCTCTGTTCTTATGTTAAGCTGGGAGTTTCCTCCAAATACAATAGGGGGTCTCGCTCGTCACGTCTATGATTTAAGCCAATCGTTAGTAAAGAAAGGCATACGGGTTCATGTTGTTACTGCCAATAAACATTCTTTACCAGCAGAAGAACTTGTCAATGGGGTCCATGTCCATCGGGTCATACCGTTGCATGTAGTAGAGGCAGATTTTAAAAAATGGGTAGGGATGTTAAACCAAGCACTTGTTATCAAAGCGACCTCTATTCTTCAAAAAGAGAAAATTGATGTCATCCATGCACACGACTGGATGGTGGGAACCGCTGCTCAAGTATTAAAGAATAAATTTTCACTTCCTTTACTATCAACGATTCATTCAACAGAATTTGGGCGAAATCAAGGTATATATACCTCACTTCAATCGTTTATCCATCAAGCGGAAGAAGAGTTGATTCAAGCTTCCCATCATCTAATCGTATGTAGCGAATTTATGAAAGACGAAGTTCAACAAATTTTTTCTCTTCAAGAGAAAGAAGTATCTGTCGTTCCAAACGGAGTATATGTAGATGAATTACAAGCCGCTTTCCGAATTGAACAATTGGAGAAGTTTTCTCTCGTTCCTAAAGGAAAAAAAATCATCTCATCGTTTGGACGAATGGTAAAAGAAAAAGGGTTTGACACACTAATTGAAGCAGCCCAAAAACTAATAGCCGACCGTCTCGATATTGTTTTTGTCATAGGGGGAACAGGACCGCTACTTGAAATTTATCGACAAATGGTACGAGAAAAAGGAATTGCTGAACATGTCCATTTTGTTGGATATATCAACGAATTAGAGCGAAACGCTCTTCTAGCAAGCAGCTATGCTTCCGTGTTTCCAAGTACGTATGAACCTTTTGGAATTGTAGCTATTGAAGCTATGGCGGCTCAAGTACCGATTATAGTGTCGAAAACAGGTGGTTTTAAAGGAATTGTGCAAGAAGGTGTATCAGGATTATTTATGGAACCGAATCATCCTGAAAGCCTTGTAAACTGTTTACAACGCCTCCTAACAAACGGCAGATTAGCTCATAAATTAGCGCTTAACGGAAAAGAAGTTGCGTCACATTTGTACCGTTGGGACCGAATTGCAGAAGAAACGGTTCGTATCATGAAAGACATTCAAATAGAAGCACAGCTAAATGAAGGTACTGGTCAGTGATTGATTGTAAAAAAATAAATTAAGGATGACGCCGAATGAAAAATATAGAAACGTTACGTATTGTGCCTGAGACCATCAACCCGTTGATTGTGCTTTGGGTGAACGGGGAATATCGCTGTGTAGAAGAACCGGTTCATCAAGAGGAGAGCGTAGGAGGAGTCACCTTTGGTTTTATAAAAGAGTACAGATCGGTTGGTATTGATTGGATTCAAATTCCAATTGTTAATCGAGAGGAAGAAATGAAGTTAGTCAAATTGTTCGTATTTTATGAACCAAAGGTTTATGGGAAGGACCATTTTGCTTACGTTTCTCCTAAGCATCATTCTATATGGCATTATTACGGTAAGGGCTGGAGTTTAATGAATGGACATGTGTTAAAGTCGTATGCTGTGACTCCGTCGATTCAACCAATTTCTATACAATTAAATAAAAAAATACATTCCTACTTACAAAAAGGAAAAATTTCTTACCGTCCATGTGGAAAAGGCTTTGTCATGGGGATGATGATGTTTGAGTTCACCCTCGATCCATTTGCTGAAACGGGAGCTAATATTTGGATGGTTCATGGATCAGACGACGAGGAAGTACTAAAAATGCATTACGCATTAAAAAACAGACTAGCATTTCCCTCAAAAAAGTGATATGATAGAAAAGTCGTATGAGAAGATGAACAACATGTGAATGAAGTATTGGAGGGAATAGCATGCGTGTAAATATTACTTTAGCTTGCACTGAGTGCGGTGAGCGTAACTATATTTCTACAAAAAACAAGCGTAACAATCCAGACCGTCTTGAGCTAAAAAAATATTGCCCACGTGAAAAGCGCGTAACTTTACACCGCGAAACAAAGTAAGCAGTAGGAACATTCCTGCTGCTTTTTTCTTTGCACGAAATCGATTCGTAAATGTAAAACAAAGGGGATGAACACCATGAATAAAAAAGAATGGCGTCAACAGATTCTACGACGGTTAGCTACTATGGACCTGCTAACATATGAACAAAACTCATTTGAAATTTCTCAAAAATTGTTTCAAACCGATGAATGGAACCATAGTTCAACAATAGGTGTCACCATTTCTCGGCGTCCAGAAGTCGATACGTGGCAAATTATACGAAAAGGGTGGCAAGAAGGAAAACGTATCGTTGTCCCTCGATGCTTTCCAAAAGAGCGGAGCATGAATTTTCACGTCATTGAATCATTCAAACAACTTGAAAATGTGTATTTAGATTTATATGAACCGAAACTTTTAGAAACTGAAGAAGTTCGAAAAGAGGAAATCGATTTACTGATCGTCCCGGGAGTAGCTTTTCACCAATCGGGATATCGTATCGGATTTGGTGGAGGGTATTATGATCGATACTTACAAGACTATCAGGGGAAAACGGTATCACTAGCTTTTTCTTGTCAACTAATTGATCATATTCCGAATGAACCCCATGATATACCTGTTCAACAAATAATTACGGAACATGAGTTCATCAATTGTACCACACAATAAAAGATCTAGGCTGTTTTCTGATATCCTCGCATTCCCTTTCATGTAGAGAAAAGGATAAATTTCTTAGGATGTTACACACTACAAATAGGAGGGATGACGATGAACAAAAAAATTTGGTTGATACTCGTTGGAGTATTATGTTTTTTTCTAATTCAACGATTTCGATACCGTGTTGTCAATATGTTATTAGGTAGTCTAATGGTACAAAAACTATTTGTACGCGTCATTGAGAACATTCCTTGGTTCCGTTCACGCATCGTTTCAATATTCGGGGGATAACCCCGCTTTTTTTTATGAATCAAAATAATGTGCATTCTGTTGAAAGTAAGATAAAATAAAAATAATAAACAATTCCCCAAAATTTGGTGAAGGTAGGGACGGATGATTGATTGTTCAACTAGATTATGTATTTTGGAGCCTCGCATTTCATCTTGTAAATAAAGAAGATTATCGGTTAATTAAATTGTCTGAAAACCAGCGAGAGCTATGGTTTGAACGGAATCGAAAAGGGCCGTTTCCCTTGATTCGATTGCACCGTTTTGATATCGATTGGAGCAATTGGCTGAAAAGGGATATAGAGCAAACCGCATATCGAGGTGAACAAATACGAAAAGAACGATTTAAACGAGAATTAGACATTTTAAATATATACATTTCGATGTATCCCCCTGTTGATGATTATGAATTTCGATTGGAAAAACCATATTCAGAACAATCGGCACCTAGAACAAAGGTCACGTCGATTATTCTTGATCATACATTTGCCAACTGGAATCAAATCGCAGGTCATTTACAACAACCGCTTCCGTTTCCACCCATTAACCAAGTATCGTCGGCAGATGTGATGTGGAAACAGCAGGCAACAATTCTTACATCCATTAAACAAGAAAAAGAGGAAAAAGCCTTATTTACGGTAGGGAAACCTCTTTTTACCTACTTCTTTTTAGTTATTCAAATCATGATGTTTATGGTGTTGGAATGGGCTGGGGGAAGCCAAAACCCATTAACGTTAATACAGTATGGAGCAAAATTTAATCCACTCATTCAAGAGGGGGAATGGTGGCGGCTTATTACACCGATGTTTTTACACATCGGATTACTTCATTTATTGATGAACTCACTTGCTTTATATTATTTCGGTTCCATCGTCGAACGAATTTTTGGGAATAGTCGATTCCTAATGATTTATATCATTTCCGGTATTTTTGGTACGGTCGCTAGTTTTGCTTTGTCACCATCGTTATCTGCAGGTGCTAGTGGAGCGATTTTTGGTTGTTTTGGAGCCCTTCTTTATTTTGGTGTGCGCCGTCCATCTTTATTTTTTCGAACAATGGGAGCTAACTTACTGATGTTGTTAGGAATAAATCTTCTGATTGGCTTTATCATTCCGGCTGTTGATAATGCTGGACATATTGGGGGACTTATCGGAGGATTTTTAGCAGCAGGAATTGTACATTTACCAAAGGAACGTTTTCAGTGGGTACAACTTCTATTTTTCGTAATAAGTATTGCCCTTGTAATCATTGGGATGTGGTACGGTCTTCAAATAGATTATTTAGCATAATATATAAGAAATTTTAATCGCCTTTAAAGCCTCTTAAGTACATTGCATATTCGTATGGAGTAATATGTGATGTCCTTTTATCTTTAATTTGTATGTCCAGCTAAAAGCTATTAATGGCTAAGAGGTGGAAATAAATCGATTTTGGGGGAAGTAGCAAATCGTGGTAAAGAGAGTGTAACGATGTGAAAAGGAAACGGTTTTGCGGAGAGTCTTCTTTCCCCTTCTAACAGGGAGTAAAAAGGGAACCGTTGAGCTAAACTAAGTACGGAGACCTTCATTAAAAGGAGTTGCATGTATGAAAAGGACTGAAGATTATTTAACGCCAGCAGCTAAAAAAGAACAGATTACTATTCAAGCATACGATCCACTTGAAGAACCAAAGAATATCGCAGGAGACTCCGTAGATGAACACAAAAATTTAGAAAAAGCAAATGCAATAATTGGTGAAGATGAGATAAAGCAACAAAATGAAAATTTATAGAACGCATCTGGATATATCTTTTTAATGATGCAAAACAGCAATCCGCTAAAACAGATTGCTGTTTCTATTGTCATTTCAGTGGAGGTTTTACGTCTTTTACTTCTTGTATCATTGTTTCTATTCCATATTGATTTTGGACGCTAAACTGAACTTTTTTTTCTGCTTGTTCCTCATTGATAAACTTTAAATTGGGTTGGATATTGTTATTTCTACTTGCTTGTTTGTTCCAGCTACCCATTCTATTCACCTCCCACTCATATGATGTAGTATGCGAAAAATTGCTCTATTTTAGTAACTCTGTACTTATACTTGACAAGTAAATTTCAATTAAGGTTTTAAGAAGTAATAAAAAAAGGATATTTGCTTTAAATTAAACATAATATCCTTTAGCTATCTATTTAAGTTTAAATATTTTGATTTTTAATTTGAAGTGGGAAGTTGTTGCTTTAGTAAAAAAGGTTCTTGATCTCCTGTTACGATTAAAATAAGCAATTGATTCCCTTTTTTAGGGAACAAAATTAGGGGAACTATACTGTTTAACGGATCAACCACGCCGTCTTTTGTTTTTATTCCGAGAAAATAGTTTTTGTACAAACCTTCCCAAATGTTTCCGATAATGATTTGAGTGTCTTCAATAGAAAAAGATGGGAAGGGTTCATGTTCGTACGTGTGTAAGGAAGTTAACGGAATTTCTATATAATCGCTTCTATTGATCTTAAATATCTGTAACCCTTTCGTCCAAGTATATTGTAATTGCTGTTTCGTAACATGGTCTAAAATGTGTTCCCATTCCTCTTCTAAGTTATTACTTGCTTCTCGAAATGAAGTAAGGGGGCTAAAATTGGAATCAATAACGTACAAATGATCGTTTGTCATCGTTTGGGCACTCGTAATGTCATCCGTCTGATTGTCATGGATTTCGGCATAATGAAATGAAATGGCTTGATATAAGCTGCTCTCCTGTCCTAATACAATCATACTTTCGACAATTCGATCCGTGTTTTGTTCCCATCCATTCATTTTTCCTTTTAATCTACCATTTTCATACAAAAGGCCGATATCTTGACGTAAATAAGCGTCCTCTTGTAGCTTCGACATAATCTTCCAAACGACTTGAAAATAATCGTTTCGTTTTTCTTCTTTTAACGTTAACACCGTACTAGCCGTTTGAAAACGAATGTTTTGATTAATTGGGAAAAAGATGATACTTTCACGTACTGGTTTTTCTGTTTTTATAATAACGATGAAGGAACATATGAGCAGCCATACGGCCACAATCATATATTTTTGCTTCATAAAATTGTTTCCTCCGTTAGGTTTGTCCGCTATACCTCCATTATATGAGCGGTCGGGAAAATTATGTTTAATGTATGTTTTTTTCTTCCAATGTCAATGATGGTTCTAGAGTTTGGTACGTATGAGGTGATGACATTGGAAGAGACGAAACTTTCCTTTGATGAAAAGGTAACCTTTTTAGAAAAAACGTTAGCGGTAGACAAAAATTTTGATGTAATCAAGCTCGACTTAGTATATGCTGAACGAAATATGGCCCTTTTTATGGTTGATGGATTTGTAAAAGACGATATTTTACATTATTTAATGAAGCATTTGTCTAGTCTACGAGAAGACCAATTAGAAAATAAACCGTTAGATCAATTATTAAAAACGTACATTCCCTATGTAGAAGTAGAAACGAACAACGATTTAGAAGAGGTCGTAGACATCGTTCTTTCGGGGCCAACAGCACTTGTTGTGGAAGGAATTGACCCGATAATTATCATCGATGCTAGAACGTATCCTGTACGAGGTCCTGAAGAACCGGATATTGAACGTGTCGTAAGAGGGTCCAGAGATGGATATGTGGAAACAATTGTTTTTAATACTGCTTTAACGAGAAGAAGAATCCGTGATCGGTCGTTACGCATGGAATATATGCAAATCGGAAGACGATCCAAAACCGATGTCGTCATTTGTTATTTAGAAGATATCGCGGATCCAGATTCCGTGGCCAAACTAAAGGAATCGTTGTCAAAGATTGATACGGACGGTCTGCCAATGGCGGAAAAAACATTAGAAGAATATATATCTGGAAGACATTGGAACCCTTATCCGGTGATTCGCTATACAGAACGGCCAGACACAGCGGCTGCTCATTTGTTTGAAGGGCATATTTGTGTTATCGTTGATGGGTCTCCAAGCGTTATGATTACACCTACAACCTTTTGGCACCATTTACAACATGCCGAAGAATATCGCAACAAACCATTAGTGGGGGCTTATTTACGTCTCGTACGGTATTTGGCTGTATGGGTGTCTATTTTTCTTTTACCATTTTGGTATTTGTTGGCCGAAAATGAATCCTTGCTTCCTGAAGCATTATCTTTTATTGGTCCGAATGAAGAGGGAGCATTACCATTGATTGTTCAATTTTTTATCATTGAAATAGGGATTGATATGCTCCGAATGGCAGCCATTCATACCCCTTCCTCATTAGCAACAGCTCTCGGTTTAGTCGCTGCCTTAATGATTGGCCAAGTGGCTGTCGAAGTAGGATTATTTATGAATGAAGTTATTTTATATTTAGCTATAGCAGCCATAGGTTCGTTTGCGACCCCTAGTTACGAGATGAGTTTAGCTAATCGATTAGTTCGACTTGCGTTATTGCTCGCTTCGGCGGCGTTCGGGGTGATTGGTTTTGTCATTGGGACATTTTTATGGATCTTCCTGTTAGTTCGAATGAAAGCATTCGGTATCCCGTATTTATGGCCATTTATTCCATTTCATTATCGTGCGTTCCGGGATGTCTTTATCCGTTCACCGATTCCGTTGAAAAATCGTCGGCCTACGTTTCTACATCCACAAGATCCGGATCGGTAAGGTGAGTGGTGAGATTACTTTTAATAACTTTGTATTAACAACTGGATGCTCCTTGTCACATGAACCGTCATCCACTATACTAATGTACGTAATGATGTAGGAAGCTGGTGAAATCGTGAAAAGCATCTACGATATTCAGCAATTTTTAAAACAATATGGAACTATTATTTATATTGGTGATCGATTAGCTGATTTAGAATTAATGGAAGAGGAATTACGCGAATTATTTAAGTCTCAATTAATTGAGCCTCGTCATTTTCAAACGGCAATGCTTCTACTAAGACAAGAAATAGAGAGAGAAAAGGAAAAGAGATTATCGAAATAAGTGGGGAGAAACAAATGGTAGATAAATGGTTAGTCGGTGTCGATTTAGGTGGAACAACGACCAAAATAGCTTTTCTTAACTGGTATGGTGAAATTGTACATAAGTGGGAAATTCCAACAGATGTTTCTGACAAAGGAAAGCACATCATCGTTCATATCGCCAAATCGATTGATACGATGTTAGCACAGCTCGGCCATTCGAAAGAAATGCTTCTCGGTATTGGTTTAGGAGCACCAGGTCCTGTTGATGTTTCACGCGGGATAATTTTTGGAGCTGTCAATCTAGGATGGGAAAACGAGTACCCACTCAAAGATATGTTAGAGCTAGAGACAGGATTACCGGTCATTGCGGAAAATGATGCTAACTGTGCCGCTCTTGGGGAAATGTGGAAAGGAGCGGGAGATGGAGCGAAAGAGCTCGTCTGTGTAACGCTTGGAACTGGAGTAGGCGGTGGCATCATTTCGAACGGACATATTGTTCACGGTGTCAATGGTGCCGCTGGTGAAATTGGGCATATTACCGTTATTCCGCAAGGTGGTGCATTGTGCAACTGCGGTAAAACTGGGTGCCTCGAAACGGTTGCCTCTGCTACAGGTCTTGTGAGAATGACAAAAGAGCTGCTAGCTAAGGAAGACACCCCTTCTTCGTTACGCCAAAAATCATTAGACAAGTTAACGGCTAAAGATGTATTTGATGCTGCTAAGGTAGGAGATGAATTGGCTGAAAAGGCTGTTGATCAACTAGCCTTTTACCTTGGTTTAGCATTAGCCAATTTAGGAAATTCATTAAATCCGGAATACATTGTGATTGGCGGTGGGGTGTCAAAAGCAGGGAATATGCTTCTTGAGGCGATAAAATCGTATTTTGATCAGTTTGCGTTTCCGACAGTTCGCACCTCTACCAAATTAGCGCTAGCTACCCTTGGTAATGATGCCGGAGTGATTGGAGCGGCATGGCTTGCTAAACATCTTTTGCAACGATAACCGGTTCCAAAAAGAGTTTTCCATGTAGGAGAACTCTTTTTCATTCCAATGAGTAGTTAGGTGAAAAATGACGGTCATAAATTTTTTCCGAAAACCGAAACTTTTTTATAGGTATGTACGTCTAAAAAAATGAGTCGAGGAATACCATTGAAAATAGTATTTTACTTAAAATCTTTAAAGAACGGTTTGATTTTTTGTAAAAAAAGTATTAAGATAGTTACTGATTGTTGTAGTTAATATCCTAAAAAATGTAAGTTTTTAGAAATTTTTTCCAACTAGGAGGTTTTCGCGATGAAGAATGTGAAACTACCTAGGATATCACTGGTTACCTTAGCAACGATACTCCTATGGTTAAAAACGTACATTGTCTATAAAACTAGCTTTGATATAACGATTGAAAATGCAATGCAAGAGTTTATCTTGTTTATCAACCCGTTAAGCTTTTTATTGTTTATTTTCGGACTCAGCCTGTTTTTTCAAAGTGAAAAAAGACGAGTTCTCTACATTTTAATAACGAGCTTTATCGTTTCGTTTGTATTATACGCAAACGCAGCGTTTTATCGATTTTTTAACGATTTCTTGACGTTACCTGTTCTATTTCAAACAAGCAACTTTGCTGACTTAGGAAAAAGTGGTAGTGTTACTGAATTATTAGAGGTAACGGATATTTTTTACTTTACAGATGTTATCTTATTATTGGTTATTGTGAAATGGTTTCCTACGCTTGTCGAATTGGCTTCATTTACAAAAGTTAAAAGAAGAGCTTATTTCCTATTTACAATTGCTGTTATGTTCTTCAACCTTGGCTTAGCTGAAACAGAACGACCAGAGTTGTTAACGCGTACGTTTGACCGTGAAATCTTGGTCAAAAATATTGGAACATACAACTATCACTTATATGATATTTATCTTCAATCTAAGTCTTCTGCGCAACGAGCCCTTGCGGATGGAAGTAATTTAGTAGAAATTGAAAACTACGTGAAGGCCAATTATGCGAAACCGAATGATGAATTATTTGGTATTGCCAAAGGAAAAAACTTAATTATTGTTACGTTAGAGTCCACACAAAGCTTTGTTATTAATAACACTGTGAATGGCCAGGAAATTACGCCATTCTTAAATGAATTTATTAAAGAAAGTTATTACTTTGAAAACTTTTATCATCAAACCGGTCAAGGAAAAACATCCGACTCTGAGTTTTTACTTGATAATTCCCTCTACCCAATTAGCCGTGGAGCGGTATTCTTTACCCATTCAGGTAATGAATATAATTCAATGGCTAAAGTGTTGAAAGAACATGGATACTTTACAGCTGGCATGCATGCCAACAATAAAAGCTTTTGGAACCGTGACGTGATGTACCAATCTCTTGGATACGATTACTACTACTCTATGAAAGACTATGAAGTAACGGAAGAAAACTCCGTTGGTTGGGGATTAAAAGACATCCCATTCTTTGAACAATCTATTGCTCATATGAAGGAAATGCCTCAACCGTTTTATACAAAATTAATTACGTTAACGAACCATCATCCGTTCATTGTAGAAGAAGAAGATAAGTTTATTGATGAATTTACTTCTGATGATAAAACAGTCAACCGTTATTTCACGACGGTTCGCTATACGGATGAAGCGGTGAAAAACTTTATCCAACAGTTGAAAGATGCTGGTTTGTATGAAAATTCCATCATTGTTATGTATGGAGACCATTACGGAATTTCTGAAAACCATAATGAAGCTATGGGACAATATTTAGGAAAAGAAGTAACTCCTTTTGTAAGTACGCAATTACAACGAGTACCGTTAATCATTCATATTCCTGGTCATCAAGGGAAAGTTATTTCCAAAGTAGGAGGTCAAATTGACTTACGTCCAACGCTCCTTCATCTTTTAGGAATTGAAACGAAAAACGATCTTCAGTTTGGTGCTGACTTGTTCAGCGAAGATCATGAAGATTTCGCCGTTCTACGCGATGGAAGCTTTATAACTGCGGATTATGTGTTTACCGACAATGTGTGCTACTCAAAAGAAACAGAGCAGCCAGTTGATCGTTCTTACTGTGAACCATATATGGAAAAAGCGGCGAAAGAACTTGAGTATTCTGACGAAGTAATTTACGGTGACTTATTACGTTTCTATGACAAAGAAAATTACTATTTTGAAACAAAGGAAGCAAAATAAACGACATGCCTATGTAGAGGTTTCCTCCTCTATATAGGCATTTTTTTCTGAATTTGTCATGAAAAGCTAGAAATAACATAAATGTTAAAGGAGAAAGGGAGGTGTTCATGATGGACGTAACTGTCCGTGAAGGAGATACGTTAGATTATTACAGCCAATTATTTGATGTCCCTTTAGCTCTTATCATTGACTCGAACCGTCAAACTGAGCCTCAAAATTTAAAAATTGGAGAATGTGTCCGTATTCCTGGGTTTATTGCTGTCAATTATACGGTTCGACCAGGAGATACGCTTTGGAAACTCGCCCAGCAGAAAAATATTGATGTTGATGCATTATTTTTGTTAAATCAACAAGTCAACCCTCTTCAATTACCTGTTGGAGAACTCATCTGCCTTCCAGAACGGATAACAACTCGATTAATGAATCGAAAGACAAATTATTCTTTTGATGTCCTGCAAAAAGATTTAAAGCAACTTATAGAAATCTATCCATTCATTCGTCAACGTATTATTGGAAAAAGTGTGGATGGTCGTCCGTTGTATGAATTAGTTATTGGACGCGGGAAGAGAAAAGTGCATATGAATGGTTCATTTCATGCAAACGAATGGATTACCACTCCTGTTTTAATGACGTTTCTCAATGATTATGTATTATCATTAACCAATTCCCAACCAATTCGAGAAGTGGTCAGCCTTCCGTTATATGAAAAAAATACAATTTCGGCTGTTCCTATGGTGAATCCGGATGGGGTGAATTTAGTCCTCAACGGTCCTCCGCTGAATAAAAAGGACGAACTCTTGAAACTAAATAAAGGTTCAACTGATTTTTCAGGATGGAAGGCAAACATTCGTGGTGTTGATTTAAATAATCAATATCCAGCTAAATGGGAAATTGAACGTAAACGAAAAGAAGAAAAGGCGCCGGCTCCGAGAGATTTTCCAGGATATAAACCATTAAGTGAACCAGAAGCAATAGCGATGGCACAATTAGCCAACCAATCAAAGTTTGATCGGTTGCTCGCTCTTCATACGCAAGGTAAAGAATTTTATTGGGGATACGAAGGACTTGAACCGGAGGAGTCAGCTCATTTAGCAAAACGGTTTGAACAAGTTTGTGGCTATTGCTCAGTAAGATACGTAGATAGCTATGCTGGTTACAGAGATTGGTTTATTCAAGAATATCGGAAAAGTGGATTTACGATAGAATTAGGAAAAGGAATGAATCCCCTTCCGTTATCACAATTTGATCAAATTTATGAAGAAGTACTAGGAATTTTTCTTGTTTCACTATATGATTAATAGTGTGAAAAAGCCGAGTTATTCGGCTTTTTCTATGGGTTGCTTTCGTTTACATGAAACAAAATTCAATTTATTACGTACATATTAATGTAAGAAGATATTAGGGAGGAGGGGGGTTATCAATGTTTTTTCGTCACTCTTATCTCCTAATTAGTTTTTTTATATGTAGCTCCTTCCTTTTAACCGCGTGTGTAAAGGATTCTCCATCAAATGGTCCGGATGACTCGACGAGACAAGAAAATCAGACACCTTCTCCCTCTATCGAACGGACGATTCAGCCGTTAACCTTAGCTACCGGACAGTTTGAAAAGGTGATTGATTGGATCAATGATGAGCAAATAATTTTCATCATCAACGATTCTGGAATGTCGAAAGTACTTCTTTATGATATATATGACGGTAAACAAAAACTTCTATATGAAACCGAACATCCTATAGTGGACGTTCAGGTGAGTCCAACGAAAAATCAGTTTCTTGTCCATACGGCTCCATTTACCTATGCAGGAGAGCTAACGGTAGTAAATTTGGAAGGGGACATTTATACGTCGACATTCATCGAATCATTTGAATTATCGTTTCATTGGAATCCACATAATGAACACCAGTTACTTATCACCGCATTTTATGAAGATTGGACGTATGATACGTACATTTGGAATTGGTACGAAGAAAGTTTAGAAACTGTTTACCTTTCCAATCCGTTTTCTAAATGGTACAATGATGGTGATTCTTTTTTGTATATCGATTGGAACACAGACCAACCGTTTATTGATGGGCCATTAAAGGCGTACTCTTTTAAAAATGAAACAGAAACAACGCTTTTACAACATGTGTATCATGTGGATGTCGTTTCACCATATGTGATGACAATATCGAACGTTCAAGAGAATAAGGGGTTAGCACAGTACGGTTTTTATGAAGAGACTTCTTTTTCGAAAATAGCTGGATGGAAGGTTCCTCATTTATCCCAATATACGGATTGGCTTGTCCCTTTTTATGATTATGTTCCGAAAACCAACCGTTTTTATACGTTTGTCCCATACCGCTCAACGGATTCCGATTCTTACAATGAAGGGTTTGAACTCGTGCAATTTTCCCTAACATCTGAAGAAAAAACGAAAATCATCGAATACCCAACAAACGAGCCAATTCAATGTGCACCGTCAGGAAATAATTGTTTGATTGGTTACCAACTAGACAAAATCATTGATTTGGAAAAAAAGGAAATCAAACAGTTAATCCAACTCGAAGAAAGGGATGAATAAAATGGCCATCGCAGATGTCACAGTAATTCCAATCGGAACGAATTCTCCAAGTATTAGTTCTTATGTAGCTGAACTACATGACTTGTTAACCACGTTTGAAAAAGAAGGAAAAATTCGCTTCCAATTAACTCCAATGAATACGATTATTGAAGGGGAATTAAAAGATCTATTTGAAGTCATTCAAGCGATTCACGAAGCACCGTTTCAAAAAGGAGTTCACCGGGTGGCAACAAACATTCGAATCGATGACCGGAGAGATAAAAAAAGAAAAATGGAGGAGAAACTTGAATCGGTTCGAGCTAAATTAAAGGAAAAATAGGAACAAAAAAAGGAGCTGGTGGGAAAAATCAGCTCCTTTTTTCGATATTAGTGTGCAGCTGGATATCCGTGGTGAAGAACGGTCATGATTGTAAACCAACCAAATACGCCAACTGTTGCTAATCCAAATAAAATGCCTAAAACATTTTTGTTTTTTAATGCACTAATAGTAGCAAATACGGCTAGTAAACTAACTAATGCAAAAATAATGACTAGACCCATTTGTATTACTCCTTTCTTCAATCTAGAGAGCCTTCAACATGTAAACCAACGTTTTATGTAAGTACATAAATACTCGCTTTTATTGTAATGCCTTTTTCTACGTTTGTCGAGGTCAAAAAGTGACACTTTCATGAAAGATGTTATTCATAGGATGTGCATTTCTGTGTATTTTATGAAACGATTGTGCTTCGATTTTGCCGCAAATGTCGTGTACACTATGGTTAGGAGGATGATAAGGATGAAATGGACAAGAATTCCATTAGGAGCGTTACAAACGAACTGCTATTTTTTAGAGAACAATCATCAATGTGTAGTCATTGACCCTGGCGCAGAAGGTGAAAAACTAATTGAATATTTAAAGAAAAATGAGTTAACCCCTTTGGCTATTTTATTAACTCATGCACATTTTGATCATATCGGCGCGGTAGATGCGTTACGAGACTATTATTCCATACCTGTTTATGTCCATGAAAAAGAAGCTAAATGGTTATTCGATCCTTCGCTAAATGGCTCCCAATTTTTCTTTCCGGAAAACGTTATTCGTGTCAAACCAGCTGATTATATTTTAACAAAAGAAGAGACTTTAACTGTTGGGCCATTTACATTAGAAGTATTAGAAACGCCAGGTCATTCGCCTGGAAGTGTGTCGTATACTGTCCAAGAGGCAGGGATTGTTTTTGCTGGAGATGTCCTGTTTTATCAAAGTATCGGAAGGACAGACTTGCCAGGAGGAAACCATAAACAGCTGCTTGAAACTATTCACGAAAAGTTACTAACACTTCCTGAGGAAACGGTCGTATTACCTGGTCATGGAGTAGAAACGACCATCCAAGATGAGATGGACCACAATCCGTTCATACACGGATTTTGAAGGAATATAAAAAATAGGTTCATCATACGATATGGTAAAGAAAAAACCCTTCTCTTGTTGAGAAGGGTTTTTTCGGGGGATGTTAGTTCTTTTCAATCTGGGAGGGGATAAAGTTAAGCTACTAATTATACAATAAAGCAAAGTTTCCACTATGTCAATGTTAATAACTAAAGGAGAGAAAAAATGAACCAAATCATAAACAAGCTATTTCGTTATGATAAAACCGTATCGTATGAACATTTTATATCTTTTGCTTTATATGATGAAGAATACGGTTATTATATGAAAAGTAAACCAAAACTTGGTAAATGTTTTGATTTTGTAACATCCCCATATGTCTCTAGAGCGTTTGCGAAAACCATTGTCCGATTTGCTGTGGAAAAATGGACCAATTCAAAACTCCCCATCCGATTTTATGAAATTGGAAGCGGGGACGGAACGTTTGCTAGTGCTTTTTTAAACGAAATGGCATCCCAATTTCCATCTCTATACGAACAGTTGACATATATCTCCATCGAACATAGTCCTTACCACCGCTACGTACAACATCAACAGCTTCAGAAACATCCTGTCATTTTTTATTCTGATTTCAATCAAGTCTTTGAAATAGAAGGAATTGTGTTTTCTAACGAATGGTTAGACGCACTTCCAGTTCATGTCATTCAGCAGAAAGAGGGAAAGATGTGGGAAGTTGCCATAACTATAAAAGATGGTCAACTCATGGAAACATATCTTCCGTTAACAAATAAGGACATTCTGCAATTTTTACAGCGGTATAATGTTAAGTTAACAGAAGGTGTGCGTCGGGAAATTCCGATTAAAATGGTCGATACATGGATAAAGCTCATAACGAACATGAAACAAGGATGGATTTTAACCATTGACTACGGAACTACTGAGGAAGAACGCCTTTGTATGAAAAAAGAAAGTGTGCGTGGATTTTATCAACACCAACTCGTCGAAAATCTCTTTCAGAAAATAGGTGAAATCGATATGACGTATTCTATTTGGTTCGACTGTTTAATATCAGAAGGTAAGAAGCATGGTTGCTTTGTGGAGAATTTTACATCGCAAAAAGAATTTTTACTTCAGTACGGTATTTTAAATGATTTACTTGAACACTCGGCAACGGATCCGTTTTCACCTGAAGCAAAATGGAATCGATCTATTGTGTATTTAATTCGTGACGGTGGCTTTAGTGATAGTTTTCGCGCGCTTGTTCAGCGAAAAGAAAAAAGCTCTTGAAGTACATCCTTCAAGAGCTTTTTTGCCATCATCCATGTTCTTAATGACCTGCTCCCGGTGTCATTAAGAACGTTGTATAATAAGTAAATCCTGCGAAGAAAATCGTTAAGTATGCGCCAAAGATATATAAGTACATGCGCTCAGATAATTTTAAGTAGCTTAACAGAATGAAAAATCCTGTTTGGCCTAAGAAAATAAGAGACGTTGTATACATTTCTCCAAGATAAAACATAATCGTAAAAATTCCCGTCCAGAAACCTAACACTCTGTACATGCGATCCATATGTATCCCTCCTTTGTACCCACAGTCCACAGTTCAATATTATAAAGGAAACGAGAATTAAATGTAAATATAAGATCATGACTACTTTGTGACGATTACGTGATAAATACAGTTGGAACAGCCAGAAACCATTGACTGTCGTTGGTGAAACGTTACATTTGAAAATAACGTTTGGAACATCCCTTCTAAAAAGCCGGTATGCATTAAACAGATCGCTTCACCATACGCTTTTACCGATTCGTGATAGGGGCAATTGTATATCGAATAGACGATGATCCATTTATCATCATGTTCTTCCACACGTTGTACCGATCCAATCATCGTTGATACTTGCTGAATAATATCCAATTTTTGATAAAACAGAAGTTCCGTTTCGTTCATAGTATGCTTCTTCCGTTCATTTTCAACCATACTTTTTCCGAATTTTTTCCCTGTTTCTATCAAGTGCTTATTAATAGTTGATGAGTCGAGTGATAATAAGGCATCAAGTGCCATTTGTAACAATAAAGCGGAATCCCTTCTTGGAAAAGATATTTGAATCGGTTCATTCACTTTTTTATATACTTTTCCAGGCCGACCGCCTTTTCCGGTTTTTTGCACCATCGATTGGATGACGCCCGTATCTTCCAGCTTGGATAAATGCAACCGGGCGACATTTGGGTGAATCTTAAAGGCTTGAGCAATTTCGGCTACAGATACGACTTTGTTTGTTTTTAATAGATATTCATAAATGGCATAGCGAGTAGGATCGGCTAACGTTTGGGTTATTCTTAACGTCTGTTCCATCCGTGTACACCTCAAATATTGGATGATATCATCATTATAATCGGTTTTCATCTTTGAGAAAACGTTGGAAGTCCATTGTCGCTAAAAGTTCTCAAAATGTTCACAAAATCGATGGAACGCCTTTTAGAATTGAAAAATAAACACGCCTCTTCTTCGTTTAAAAAAGAAGAGGCGAATTTATTGAACTGGGCTAGCTGGATTCGAACCAGCGCATCACGGAGTCAAAGTCCGTTGCCTTACCGCTTGGCTATAGCCCACTAATGATAATATTAATATGACTCAATGGAAAAATTTTATTCAGTAAGTGAGAAAAAAGTAGACAGTAGATATATATTGGTATAAAATGTATGTCGAGAAAAGGGTTGGTAAAGGGCCAATAGATGAATAAAGAAAGGTGTGGTGCTTATTATATCATCGACTGAACGTGTAGCCGATGAATTAATTAAAGAGGCTGTGGAACAAGGGGCGTCCGATATCCATTTGTCCCCGAAGCAAAAAAAGTATGTAGCCAATTTTCGTATTCATGGTACACTTTATCCTGCTAGATTCTTTTCGATGGATGAAGGAGAACGTCTCGTCGCCCATTTTAAATACATGGGTGGAATGGACATCGGAGAAAAAAGAAAGCCACAAAACGGAGCCTATCAAGTATACCTCCATTCAACTCATTTATCATTACGACTCTCTACATTACCAACTTCCTCCTCGAAAGAGAGCCTTGTCATTCGACTTCTTTTATCCAGTTCATCTCAAACTACCTTTCACTTATCATTATTTCCGTCATCAGCTCGTAAGTTGTACGCATTAATGCATCATGCACATGGGTTAATTATCTTTACTGGACCAACAGGTAGTGGGAAAACAACAACGTTATATCATTTAATTCACTACTGTTCTCAATCGCTTCACCGACATGTGATTACACTTGAAGACCCTATTGAAAAAGAAAATGAAAATGCACTCCAAGTTCAAGTTAATGAAAAGGCTGGGGTGACGTATGCAACTGGTTTAAAAGCGATTTTACGTCACGATCCGGATGTGATTATGGTCGGAGAAATTCGAGATACTGAAACAGCGAAAATTGCCATCCGTGCAGCTTTAACAGGTCATTTAGTGTTAACGACGATGCATACAAAGGATGCTAAAGGAGCAATCTACCGCCTGCTCGAATTTGGAGTAAAGTGGAATGAAATTCAACAAACATTGTTAGCAGTATCCGCACAACGTCTCGTGAAACTGAACTGTCCCTATTGTCATGGGATTGATGAACCCTCTTGTCCGAAAAAAAAATTCCACGTCCGCTCACCTGTATATGAATTACTGACTGGAAAAGCATTACAAAGCGTGTTAAAAGAGGCAGCTGGTGAAGGAAAAGCCTATCACTATCCGTTATTGAAAGATCTTTTACGAAAGGGGGTTGCTCTTGGATTTATTTCCAATATCGAATATGCTCGTTGGTTTCAGGAAGAATAAACCGAATTTTTCTTTAGTTGCTCAAGGGACGTTTTTCGTTCGTTTAGGGGAAATGTTACAACGAGGATTTACCATGGTCGAGTCGATTGACTTTTTGCTTTTATCGATTGATCAGCCTCCATTAAACAAAGCGCTTCGCGTGGGGTTTGAACGACTAAAAAATGGCGATCGCCTTCATGATGTTTTAAAGGAAGTTGGTTGTCACCCTACCGTTTGTACCCTAATTTATTTTGCTGAACAGCATGGAAAAATGGCTGATGTACTTAAAGAAGCAGGACAATGGCTTCTAAAAAGGAATGAAGAGCAACAAAAATTAAAAAGACTGCTCCAATACCCTATTTTGTTATGTATGTTTGTTGGATTACTGTTTGTTATTTTGCGATGGTTTTTGTACCCTCAACTGGAATATTTACATGGCTCCTTTAGCTATTCCACTTCCTCTCTGAACTCCTTCCTCTCGTTTTTATTATACGACGGCCCTGTCGTTGTTTTCATAGCCTCTCTGCTGATCCTTGGGTTAGCTGTCATCTTCCTTCCGTATTGGAAAACACAAACTCCGCTTCAAAAAGTAGAGATTTATCGTCGCCTACCTATTGTTCGAACATACTTCACTCTTTACCACACCCACTTTTTTTCTCGTCAACTTAGCTTTTTATTAGCTAGTGGCTTTTCTATTATGGACATCATTCGGCTTTTTGAAAAACAACCGTTTAAACCGTTTTACAAAGAAATGGCGTCATATTTTCACGAACAATTAATGAAGGGTAGGGAGTTTTCAACGATAGTAGAGGATTTACCTTACTTTAAAAAAGAGTTATCTATTATTATTCGGCACGGAGAATGGAACGGAAAGCTCGAATATGAGTTGGACTATTATAGTCGCCAATGTCTAGAAGAACTGGAACGATATATTAAACAGTTAATCCAGTGGGTTCAACCTGTTGTATTTATCTTCATAGGCATGGTGATAATCATCTTATATTTGTCGGTTATGTTTCCGCTATATGATATGATCAACAACATTTGAAAGGGTGATATGGATGAAAAATGAAAAAGGATTTACCTTAATAGAAATGATGATCGTACTACTCGTTATTACGGTTTTGCTGTTTATTTCAATCCCTAATATCGCCTCTCATAGTAAAGAAATTCATAGTAAAGGATGTAAGGCGTTTGTTCAAATGGTCCAAAGCCAAGTAGAAGCGTTTCGACTTAATCATAATCGGTTACCAAATGATATATCTGAACTTGTGCAGGAAGGGTATTTACGACAAAACGAAACGAGTTGCCCGAACAGTGAGTTCAACCTTCAAATTGATAGCGATGGAAAAGTCACCTTGATTGATCCGGCGTGAGGTGTCATATGGAAAAAGGATTTACGGTCACTGAGGTGTTAATCGTACTTCTTATTATTTTTGTCTCTCTGGCTATTTCTCTTCCATTGTTGAACCAACTTCAACATCAAATCGTTCCTTCCATGACCTTTGCCCAACTGAAAGGAGATTTATATTACGCACAAAGCGTCGCCATCAATCGTCAACAACGAGTTCAAGTACTTTATAGTTATGTTGACGACCGTTACCTAGTACGTGTTCCTACCACCTTTCAACTTCTTACAGAACAAACCTTACCGCCCGACATGGATATGTATTATGGCTCGTTAACATCCATTGATTTTCTTCCGAACGGAAATGTAAGTCGCTTCGGAACGGTGACATTTCGTTATCAAGATTCCGTGTGGAAACTGACGACCTATATTGGAAAGGGGAGATTTCGTGTTCAAAAGCAATAAAGGATCGATGATGACGGAAGGACTTGTAGCTATGAACGCGTTTGTTATACTTGTCACTCTCCTTCCTCTATTGATTCAACTTTCGGAGCAATTAAATCAAAGTTATGGTGAGGTTCATGCATACCGACTATTGTATGAGGAAATAGAACGTTTTGTATACACTGGAGACCGATCGGAAAGAACAGTGGATGTTAACCCATTCTCATTTAATGTTTTTTGGAAAGATGAGATTACATGTTGTGTACGTTATTCCTTTAAAGGAGAGGATGTAGTGGAGAGGTGTGTTGATGCGAACACAAAATAATCGAGGATTTACGCTTGTTGAGATGCTTTTTACCTTTTCTATTTTCCTGTTGATATTGTCCTCTCTTCCGTTAATTGTTACCATCGTCGGAGGTTGGAAGCATGAAGTTACTTCATCGAGTTGGCAAGAGTGGGAGTTGTTTGTTATCCAGTTTCGAATGGAATGGCTGCAGTGCTCACATTGGACTTTAGGCAGCAATCAAATCACCTTTGAGCTTCTTGGAGATAAGGTGACATATGAAACATATGGCAATATAATCCGTAGAAGACGAAATGGCCAAGGGCATGAAATAGCGCTTCAGAACGTGGTTCGAATTCAACTAATGGCTATAAAAAATGGTTTTCAATGGGAGGTGACGTTTGAGGATGGGACGGTACAGACTGCGCAATTTACCCACTATCTAGATATAACCCATTAACAAGGGAGTGCGGTTTTACTTTTCCAGTTATGATGTGGACAATGGCGCTAGTTCTCACGATTATCACTGCTTCCCTTCCACTTTTTTTAAGCAAAATAAAATATGGAGATGAAGTGCAAAAGTATTATCAAAAACGAATAGCTGTTTTAGCTTCGTGGGAATACGTGAAAAAACAAATCGAAGAAGAGAAGACAAGGGAAGGTACGGTAATGGTAAATGGAATAACGGTCCATTATTTCATTGACGAAGGGGAGCAAAACGTTTACGTCACGTTGACAGTCGATCAACAATTACCTATTATAATAAGTTATAATTTAGAGAACAGGCGCATTGAACGTTGGATAGAAAGTTAGGTGAGTAGAATGATCATTTTTTTAGTTGGGTTTATGGGGGCTGGAAAATCAACGATTGGACAAAAGTTGGCCCGTAAATGGAACGTTCCGTTTATTGACACCGACCAATGGATTGAAAACCAATATTCAAAGACAATCCAAGAGATGTTTGCACAAGACGGGGAAAAGGTTTTCCGACAAAGGGAAACGGAAGCATTGAAGCAAATAAGTTCCACATCCGGGGTGATTGCGACTGGTGGTGGAATCGTTTTGAAAGAGGAAAATCGAAAATTATTGAAGGAAACAGGTAAGGTTGTCTTTTTATCATGTGATCCAAAAGAAATGGTTCGGCGGCTAAATGGGGATCAATCGCGGCCATTAATTCAGCGACTTGATGAAGAAGGAATTGTATCATTATATAAACAACGTGAACGTCTCTACAAAGAAGTAGCACATATTCATATAGATACGACAGGTTTATCCATTTCAGCTGCGGTAGAAGAAGTGGAAAAACGTATACGCTCCTTTTCATAAGGGTATAATGGGTATCGAAAGAAAAGGGGTGTATACCGTGAACGGAAATGATCTCATTCGATATGTAACAGAAAATTTAGTCAAGTATTTTGATAAACCAAAATTAGAGCGAAAACAAATGAGATATAAAAAAAAGAATAGTCGACCACCTTTATTGTTTCGGTGGTTCGGGATTATTCCTTACGCTATTCTCGCCCTTTTTAAGAAAAAATAATAGAAAAAGAAATCGCCTACACGGCGGTTTTTTTGTTATGATGGAAGAAAATGGAGGTGAAGCGGTTGGGAACAAACATTGTACATAAACAAAATCCGACAGCAGTAGTAGTGTTAGCAAAAGTCGGCGAATATTTTATTTTAATCCGTCAATTTCGAGTAGGAATTAATCAATGGGTGTACCAACTTCCAGGGGGAGGGGTGAAAGAGGGAGAAAGCTTAGAGAATGCTTCGCGAAGGGAATTGTTTGAAGAAACAGGTATACGCTGTGGGAACGTTGTTCCGATTGGAAAAATGTACCCTTGTCCATGGTTGTCAAACGATGAAACGTATCTTTTCTTTACGGACGATATTTTATACGAAGGAGAGCCAGCACACGAACCACATGAATTGATTGAAATCCACCGTCTCCCAGTTGACGAATGTTTCGAACGCTTTCGTAAAGGAGAATGGACGGACGGCGAACTTGCTTATGCCCTCCTTTATTATCAATTAAAGGAAAACCTATGAAGAAGGTTTTAGCAACGCTTTGGTTAAATAAAAGATACCACCGTTGACCACTTGGACCACGATTTTCGGCTCATATTGTTCTTGTAATGCTTCTTGTTCCAAATAATATGACTCTGGCTTTTCGTCATACTCTTCATAGAAGTGATTCAGTAAAGCTAAATCTTTTTCCCAACGCTTCCTGGCTTCATTTGCCCAGTCATGAGACTGGCGATGAAGGTCCTCAAGGACGTAATGTTCAATGCGTTTCATGCCACTAATAGGCATAATGATCGGCGAAAGAGTAAACGTGAAATCAGGTAATTTCGGAGTTAAATTGTATTGAACAAGTAAGTCATGAAATCCTTGGACCATGGTACCATTAATCAGATTTAGTCCCATGGATAAAAACAAATCTTTCTTACGGTCGCATTGATAAGAAATTTTAAAATTCATACATAGCCATGGGTAAAGTGAAGTCTGTTTTGTCAAATGAGGCGATACTTGTTCATATAACCGAATAAATCGACCGAATTTTCTCGTGGAGGCAAAGATTTGATGTAACCTCGGTGAGCCAAAATGAATTTTTTCTCCTTTTATTTGTTCATTCGTTTTGGTTTCGTCCGTAATAAAGGTGACCCGCATCGGCTGAGGAGTTCCACCTGTTCGTTCTAAGTAGTGCCAATAAAATGGACGATTCATTAATTCCTTGTCGAGTTCAACTGTTAATTGAACGGAAAGGTGCCCTTCTCCTTCTTCGATGATGTCACATTGGTTGGCTGTAAAATAGCGTTTAAGATATTGATGAATTTGTTGTTGATTCATTTGGGCTCGACTCCTTTTGCATCGTTTCTGCTAGTTGGAGTAAGGATGATAGGTTTTCCATTTTTACTCTCATTTCACCTTCCGTTTGTGATTGTTCAAAGATATCTTGTAAATGGTCTTCAATACTCCCTACTTCTAAACGTGTTAATATTTCATCAAGTTCACCTACAACCCGCTCAAATAATTGTATTTTTTCATACAATAGCTTTAATATATGCTCTTCAATCGTCTGCTTGGTGGCAAAATTATAAATGATCACATCGTTTTCTTGACCGAGTCGGTGAATGCGCCCAATTCGCTGTTCTAATCGCATTGGATTCCATGGTAAGTCAAAGTTAATCATATGGTTACAAAATTGTAAGTTAATTCCTTCACCGCCGGCTTCAGTGGCAATTAACACTTGGGCGTGGTGTTGAAACAGTTCTCTCATCCAATCTTTTTTTCCTCGTTTAAATCCTCCACGAAATGGGACAGAAGAGATGCCATGTTGTTTTAAAAACCATTGTAAATACATTTGTGTTGCCCTATACTCAGTAAAAATAATGACCTTATCGTTGATTTGACGAATAAGTTCTAATGCTTTTTGGGCTTTAGAATTGACTTGTACTTGGTTGATAACATCAATGAGTTGTTCCAGTGGTTGTAAGACGTGATTTGGCGCTCCATCCAGCTTTTTTAACATCTCTTTGATAGTCATATAAACAGCTTCACGACTACTACATGCTTCCCGTTGTAACGTTAATAAAGAGAAGGTGCTTGTTGAATGTAATGGATGATTCCACTTCAAACGTTGAATCGCTTCATAAAGCGCTCTTTCTTGTTCATTTTGTTCAATAATAATGGTTTGAACCTTCCTTTTTGTCCATTCAATACCTGTATCGACTCTTCGATTGCGGATCATCACTTTATTAACAAGCTCTTTTAAATATTGATCGTCTTCCACTTTTCTCTTTTTATATTTTTCTAAAAATCGTGAATGGTTTCCTAAATGTCCTGGTTTTAGTAATGATACAAGATGAAAGATTTCTTCCACTCGGTTTTGAATCGGAGTGGCTGTTAACAATAAACAAAATTTCTTTTTTAAATTTTGTACAAACTCATAGTTTTTCGTTTTATGATTTTTCAGTTTATGGGCCTCGTCAATAATCACCATATCGTAATGTTGATCATAAATGATTTCCTTATGTGGGCTTCTTTTGGCCGTATCAATAGAGGAAACCACGCAATCACATTGTTCCCATACATAGCTTTTTTTTTGGGCAACAGCAGGGATATGGAATTTTGTATTTAATTCAAACGCCCATTGTGATACAAGGGAAGCGGGCACTAAAATTAACACTTTCTTGACGAGTCCACGAATCATGTATTCTTTTAATATTAACCCCGCTTCAATCGTTTTACCTAAGCCCACTTCATCCGCAAGAATGGCTTTACCGTTCATATGTTCAACGACTTTTTTAGCCGTTTCTAATTGGTGGGGAAGTGGCGTTAAGTTTGGTAAATGATGAGGAGCTTGAAGTCCATAAAAATCAGGAATTATTAGATGTTTTTCAACTTCGACAGCCATTTGGTATAGTTCCCAATTTGCCCATGGACCGTCTTGGACATACTTTTCCATAAACGGCTCCGCCCAACTGTAATCAAATTCAATATGAACGGTCATGTATGACCACCCCTTTAATGTAAATAATGTTATTGCCCTAAACGTATATTTAATGGTAGGATGAAAGTGTCATGAAATTTTGAAAGGAATTTAATATTTCCATTTCTCACACATCTTATTTTATTAGTATGACCAAAATTTAACGAAATATAGGCGAATGAAAACAAGAGGAGAGACTGCCAAGATGGCAGCGCCGAAGGAGCAAGCAACGAATGTTGTGAATCTCTCAGGCAAAAAGACTCTTGTTGGACGCGGCTCTGGAGAGAGTTTCACATGGATGAAACCACCCAAGAGGAAAGCCGTAATCGGCAAACTTTCAGGTGAAAGGACAGAGATTCTCGATTGAATACGGGATATCTCTGTCTTTTTTCATGTGGAAATGGAAAGAGGATAAGGGGGAATGAGTGTTGGAAACATTAAAACGAACACCGTTATTTGATGTTTACGCCAAATACGGGGCCAAGACGATTAATTTTGGAGGATGGGAACTCCCCGTCCAATTTTCGAGCATTAAAGAAGAGCACGACGCGGTTCGTACGAAAGCTGGATTATTCGATGTTTCCCACATGGGAGAAATAGAAGTAAAAGGAACAGATAGCTTAGCTTTTCTTCAGCGTATGATGACTAACGATGTCTCCAAATTAAACCTCGGAGGGGCCCAATATACAGCGATGTGTTACGAAAACGGGGGAACCGTTGATGATCTTCTCGTCTACAAGTTAGACGAAAATCATTATTTGCTTGTTGTCAACGCTGCTAATATTGAAAAAGATTTCGATTGGTTAAAGCAACACGTGACAGGAGATGTGGAGTTGGCGAATATATCAGAACAAACAGCTCAGCTCGCCCTTCAAGGTCCATTAGCTGAGTCTGTTTTACAAAAGCTTACAGACGTAGACTTAAGTCAAATCAAATTCTTTAAGTTCAAAAAAGAGGTGGACTTAAAAGGAATAAAATCTTTAGTATCACGAACTGGCTATACAGGTGAAGATGGGTTTGAAATTTATTGTCAATCAGAAGACGGAGCAAAATTGTGGGAGCTTATTTTAGAAGCAGGAGAAGGTGACGTGTTACCGTGTGGCCTTGGTGCTCGTGATACTTTACGGTTTGAAGCCAATCTACCTTTATACGGGCAAGAATTATCACCAGATATTACGCCGATCGAAGCCGGTATCGGGTTTGCCGTTAAAACAGACAAAGAAGATTTCATTGGGAAAGAAATATTAAAAAAACAAAAAGAAGAAGGAGCGCCACGCAAATTAGTAGGCCTTGAAATGATTGATCGCGGTATTCCGCGTCATGGTTATCACGTTTTTGTCGGAGATGAACAAGTAGGTACGGTCACTACAGGTACACAATCACCGACATTAAAGAAAAATGTTGGCTTAGCACTCATAAAAAGAGATCATGCTGAACTTGGTAAAGAAGTATTCGTTGAAATTCGAAATAAAAAGTTAAAAGCGAAGATAGTCGTAACTCCGTTTTATAAACGGTCAAAATAAAGAGGGAAGGGGTCTAATTATGCAGCACCGCTATTTGCCAATGACGGAAAAAGACAAACAAGAAATGCTAGAAGCAATTGGCGTTTCATCCATTGACGAATTATTTAGCGATATCCCGGAACAAGTTCGTTTTAAAGGTGAATACAACATTAAAAAAGCGAAATCTGAATCGGCATTAATGAAAGAATTAAGTCAACTTGCTGCTAAAAATGCCGATTTAAAATCACATGTATCCTTTTTGGGCGCGGGTGTATACGACCATTATATTCCAGTGATTGTTGACCATGTCATCTCTCGTTCTGAATTTTACACCGCATATACTCCGTATCAACCAGAAATTTCTCAAGGGGAATTACAAGCCATTTTTGAGTTTCAAACCATGATTTGTGAATTAACAGGAATGGATGTAGCAAACTCATCCATGTACGATGGCGGAACAGCGTTAGCGGAAGCAGCGATGTTAAGTGCAGCCCATACGAAGCGAAAGAAAATATTATTATCAAGCACCGTTCATCCAGAGTCTCGAGAAGTTGTAAAGACATATGCAAAAGGGCAAAACATAGAAGTTGTCGAAATCCCTTATAAGGATGGGGTTACAAATCTTGAAGTATTAAAGAAATTAATAAACGAAGAAGTAGCGGCAGTAATCGTTCAATACCCGAACTTTTTTGGGCGAATCGAACCTGTAAAAGAAATGGAAGCGTTGATCCATGATCAAAAAGGAATGCTCGTTGTATCCAGCAATCCGTTAGCTCTTGGCGTATTCACACCACCAGGGGCGCTCGGTGCCGATATTGTCGTTGGCGATGCGCAACCGTTTGGAATTCCAACTGCTTTTGGTGGTCCGCACTGCGGGTACTTTGCGGTTACAAAAAAATTGATGCGGAAAGTGCCTGGGAGACTTGTCGGACAAACAACGGACGAGGAAGGACGGAGAGGATTCGTATTAACGTTACAAGCTCGTGAACAACATATTCGTCGTGATAAAGCCACTTCCAATATTTGTTCTAACCAAGCATTAAACGCACTTGCGGCTTCGGTAGCGATGACGGCCCTTGGTAAAAAAGGGATAAAAGATATGGCGCTGCAAAACATCCAGAAAGCTCATTACGCAAAACAAGTATTGAAAAAACACGGATTTGAAATTGTTTTTGATGGTTATGGCTTTAACGAGTTTATCGTGAAGTTGGATGAACCGGTGAAAAAGGTAAATGAGCGTTTACTGAAAAAAGGAATCATCGGCGGATATGATCTTAGTCGTGACTATCCAGAACTCAAAAATCATATGTTAGTTGCGGTGACAGAATTACGTACAAAAGAGGAAATTGACACATTTGTAACAGAATTGGGGGATCGCCATGAATAAGCAAGATCAGCCACTCATTTTTGAACTTTCTAAACCTGGTCGTATCGGTTATAGCTTACCTGAGTTAGACGTTCCGGAAGTGGATGTAATAGAGCTTATTCCAGAAGGGTATATGCGTGAAGAAGAACCTGAACTTCCGGAAGTATCGGAACTTGACATCATGCGCCATTATACCGCCTTATCAAAGCGAAATCACGGGGTAGACTCAGGTTTTTACCCGTTAGGCTCTTGTACGATGAAATACAACCCGAAAGTAAATGAAAATGTTGCTCGATTTAATGGATTTGCCCATCTGCATCCATTACAAGACGAAAGCTCTGTTCAAGGCGCGTTAGAATTAATGTACGACTTACAACAGCATTTAAAAGAAATTACCGGTATGGATGAAGTAACGCTTCAACCAGCTGCCGGGGCCCATGGAGAATGGACAGGGTTAATGATGATTCGCGCGTATCATGAAGCGAATGGTGATTTCCAAAGAACAAAAGTAATCGTACCTGACTCTGCCCATGGAACAAACCCAGCATCAGCAACTGTGGCGGGATTAGAAACGATCACCGTGAAATCGAACGAACATGGACTAGTTGATATTGAAGATTTAAAACGAGTGGTTGGACCAGATACAGCGGCGTTAATGCTCACAAATCCAAATACGTTAGGTTTGTTTGAAGAAAATATTGTAGAAATGGCAGAAATTGTGCATGAAGCAGGCGGTAAATTGTATTATGACGGTGCTAATTTAAATGCGGTTTTATCAAAAGCTCGTCCAGGAGATATGGGATTTGATGTTGTTCACTTAAATCTTCATAAAACATTTACAGGTCCTCACGGTGGAGGCGGTCCAGGTTCTGGTCCAGTTGGAGTGAAGGAAGACTTAATTCCATTTTTACCTAAACCAGTTATTATGAAAAAGGATGGAAAATATGTGCTTGATTACGATCGACCACAGTCCATTGGACGAGTGAAACCGTACTACGGTAACTTTGGTATTAACGTTCGTGCCTATACTTACATTCGCTCAATGGGACCGGACGGATTAAAGGAAGTAACGGAAAATGCCGTATTAAACGCGAACTATATGATGAGAAAACTCGCACCATACTATGATTTACCTTTTGATCGTCATTGCAAGCACGAATTTGTATTAAGCGGAAAGCGTCAAAAGAAACTAGGGGTACGTACACTCGATATTGCGAAACGATTGCTTGACTTTGGCTACCATCCACCTACGATTTACTTCCCGTTAAACGTCGAAGAGTGTATTATGATTGAACCGACAGAAACTGAATCAAAAGAAACGTTAGACGCGTTTATTGACGCCATGATTCAAATCGCGAAAGAAGCGGAAGAAAATCCGGAAATTGTTCAAGAAGCACCACATACAACCGTTGTAAAACGTCTAGATGAAACAACCGCAGCTCGTAAACCAATTCTTCGTTACGAAAAGCAATAACTAAAAGGACCATGTGGGGATGTTTTTCCCACAGGTCCTCTTTTTTTCCATGCGTCCATGTATAATAAGAATGTTCGAAACGTTTCTCGAATGGCCGCAGTAAATATAGAAAGGAGATAAAAAGATGTCCGAAGTACATTTCGCAATTACGAAGCATTCACAACGCCAACACGAACAAATTAAAAAGTTTCTGTCTTTAAACGCGAAACGCGAAGAATACATTGAAGAGGCTGTTCAATTATGTCAAAACGGTCAACCTTTTTCCGTTGACAAAATTAATGCTGTTACTGATGAAATTAATGAATTAGCCAAGCAAGGAATCATTCCAACCCGAAAGCGTGTAACGGAAGAAATGGTTCGGGAATATGTGGAACGATTGAAAAATGAAGAGTAATTAGAGTGAATATGTGCTTACCAAATGTCGGTATTATAAAATTTGTACAAAAAAGAAACATGTATGCATTGAAATAAGTAACTTTTGAACAATATTTAATTGTTGTTCGTCAAATCATTTTTATGCACGAAAAAGGGCTCTATGTAAATCTATATCGATTTTGGCACTGAAAAAGTCGTATTTGTATCTCGAAATCCCCTAGTTGTGCCATGAGGGAGAGGAAGGTAGATTAGACATAACCAAAAACAGCTGGACAATATCCAGCTGTTTTCTTATTTTTTCTTAATTTTTCCGTCCCATTTTTTAAAGCCGCCTTTTAATTGATATAGTTCTTTATATCCTTTACGATAAAGCATTTGGGCAGCTCGGCCACTCCGAATGCTGTTTTGGCAATATAAGTAGACTGGCTTGTCAGGACGGATTTCTTTCATTCGCATTTTAAGTTGAGATAAAGGAATGTTACGAGCACCTAAAATGTGGCCACTTTCGAACTCGTTAGGTTCGCGTACGTCAATTAATTGAGCTTTTCGATATCCATTGCGAAACTCTTCTGGAGTAAGTGTAGTGATAATTCGTTTTTGATAAAAATATGTATAAATGGAATAAGCAATAATTGCTCCTAAAAGAATGAGTAACCAGTACAAGATGAATACTCCTTTCTTCGATTAGTCACTAATTTCTATTATAGTCATCATTGGAAAAGAATCAAAGGGAAATAGACGAAAATACCAATACCATACGTGCTCTTTCTTTGTTTTCTTTAATATTTTTGATAGACTAAAATTGATAGAGAATAGAATTAGGTTAGAGAAGAGGGTATACATCATGAGGAAAGAAATTTGGCGTTTTATTGATTCAGGATATTGTTCTCCTTCTTATAATATGGCACTTGATGAAGCGTTGTTAGAATGGCATAGCCAAGGAAAAATTCCACCGACGATTCGGTTCTATGGATGGAATCCACCGACATTATCTATTGGTTACTTTCAAAAAGTAGAAAAAGAAATCGATTTGGAAGCGGTTCAACGACATGGATTAGGCTTTGTTCGTAGACCAACCGGAGGCCGTGGAGTCCTTCATGAGCACGAATTAACGTATAGTGTCATTGTGTCAGAAGACTATCCAGACATGCCGAAAACGGTTACCGAAGCATACCGCGTGATTTCTGAGGGGTTATTAAGAGGATTTCAACGTCTCGGATTGGAGGCCTATTTTGCGATTCCTAGAACAGACGAAGAAAAAGATAAATTAAAAAATCCACGTTCTTCCGTCTGCTTTGATGCTCCAAGTTGGTACGAATTGGTCGTGGAAGGGCGTAAAGTAGCTGGTAGCGCCCAAACGAGACAAAAAGGAGTTATTTTACAACACGGCTCCATTTTACTAGACCTTGATGAAGAGAAGCTCTTCTCTCTGTTTAAATACCCAAGTGAACGGGTCAAAGAACGAATGAAAAAAGCGTTTAAAAACAAAGCTGTAGCCATCAACGACATTAGTCCACGTGCCATCACGATGGAAGAAGCGAAGGAAGCATTCAAACGCGGATTTGAAGAAGGCTTAAATATCGAATTACATCCTTATCAATTAAGTGAGGAAGAAGAGGCATACGTTCAAGAATTAGCACGCCGGCGGTACGAATCCGAAGAATGGAATTTTCGCCGTTAACGAGCTGTTCCTAATAAGGAGCAGCTTTTTTTATATTTCGATTTTTCTGACGATAATCCGCTTTGTTGATTTGATAGGCTTTGAAAGAATTTCGCCAATAATCAACTTCGAAAAATGTCCAAAATAAGATTTTATTCCCAGTTTTTTGTCCAAATACTTATAAATGCTCCAAGATTGACAATATTTTTTGTTTGACAATGAAGCGAACATCCGTTCAAAACATACAACATATTGTATGTTATCTTTATTTACGAGCACAATATATTGTATTTATTAGTTGATTTTATCCGAAGACTATGATACGGTAAGGATAATTCATTCATACATATTTTCTTAAACAACATGTGTAAATTTATATTTAAAGGAGTTGGAGCACATGGTAATTGCCTCGTCAAAACAAATGACCATAAATAAGGAGCGATTAAATAAGGATATACGCTTGTTCCCACAGGTTCACCCTATTACCCCTGATATGCATATTACCCATCGAGGCGTTTCCCGATTGGTCATGCTTGATCGTTATGCGTTTAAAGATACAGAAAAAATCACCTTAACCGAAGGAGATTTTGTCGTTTTAACCATTAAACAAGACCCTAAATTCCCGGCTCGTGGATTAGGATATATTTTAAAAATCGACTGGGAAGAAAAAAAAGCCAAAGTGCTTGTGGAAGAGGAATTTCGCAGCAATTTGGAAACGGACGAAGAGCGGGAAACCGGCATTGTTTTTCGTCCCCTTGATGTTATTGAAAAACCGCTGGAAGTGTACTATGAACAAATTGCCAAACGGAATGCAACGGGTCTTGCAGCTGTCGAAAAAACGGAAGAAAAACGGAAAGAATGGTTCGAAAAATTTTATCATGAACTAGTGAATCTACACTTTGTACCGGCCGGACGTGTTCTTTATGGGGCCGGAGCTGGGACGGATGTCACATATTTTAACTGTTACGTGATGCCATTTGTTCAAGATTCACGAGAAGGAATTTCGGAACACCGGAAAAAAGTGATGGAAATTATGAGCCGCGGGGGAGGGGTTGGGACAAACGGTTCTACATTACGTCCACGAAATACGTTAGCTCGCGGTGTCAACGGAAGATCTTCCGGTTCTGTTTCATGGCTCGATGATATAGCAAAATTAACGCATTTAGTTGAGCAAGGTGGATCTAGACGCGGAGCTCAAATGATCATGCTAGCTGATTGGCATCCAGACATTATTGAATTTATTATTTCGAAAATGCAAAACCCACGAATTTTACGCTTCTTGATTGAAAATACGAACGATGAACAAATTAAACGCACTGCACAAGAAAAGTTAAAATTTACGCCGCTAACTGAACAAGAACGCGACATGTATCAAGGGATTGTCAATTATAAAAACATTCCTGGAAACGGTGGGTTTTCAAAAGAAGTTATTGCGGAAGCGGAGCGTATGTTAAAAGAAGGTGGAAAATACTCCGTTCACAATCCGGATTTCCTAACTGGTGCTAACATTTCTGTTTGTTTAACAAAGGAATTTATGGAAGCCGTAGAAAACGATGATTATTACGAGCTTCGTTTCCCTGATGTAGAGTCTTATAACGAAGAAGAAATGAAAATTTACAATGAACAATGGCATCACGTTGGAGATGTCCGTGAGTGGGAAAAAATGGGTTATAAAGTACGGACGTACCGGAAAATTCGCGCAAAAGAACTTTGGAATTTAATTAACATTTGTGCAACCTACTCAGCAGAACCAGGCATTTTCTTTATTGATAATGCGAACGAAATGACAAATGCTCGAGCGTATGGTCAAAAAGTAGTGGCGACTAACCCATGCGGGGAGCAGCCATTAGCCCCATATTCCGTATGTAATTTAGCGGCAGTGAATTTGGCGAAAATGGTGAATAAAGAGACAAAAGAAGTCGACTTTGAAAAATTAAAGCGTACCGTTGAAGTAGGCGTACGGTTACAAGACAATGTCATTGATGCCACGCCATATTTCCTTGAAGAAAATAAAAAGCAAGCGCTCGGCGAACGACGGGTTGGACTTGGGGTCATGGGGCTTGCCGACTTACTGATTTATTGTGAAAAAGAATACGGTTCAAAAGAAGGTAATAAACTAGTTGACAAAGTGTTTGAAACGATTGCGACAACTGCGTATCGTGCATCGATTGAACTCGCAAAAGAAAAAGGGAGCTTTCCTTATTTAATCGGAGAAACAGAAGAGGAAACACGACGACTCCGAGAAGCGTTTATTCAATCAGGATATATGAAGAAAATGCCTGAAGATATCCGTCAATCCATTTTAGAACACGGAATTCGGAACTCACACTTATTAACAGTGGCTCCGACTGGTTCAACAGGAACGATGGTCGGTGTATCCACTGGATTGGAACCTTATTTCTCCTTTACGTATTATCGAAGCGGTCGTCTAGGAAAGTTTATCGAAGTAAAAGCAGAAATCGTAAAAGAATATTTAAACGAACATCCAGAAACGAACGAGAATGACCTTCCGCATTGGTTTGTTACGGCTATGGACTTGTCACCAGAAGCGCATGCGGATGTCCAATGCGTCATTCAGCGCTGGATTGACAGCTCCATTTCCAAAACGGTCAATGCTCCGAAAGGATACACCGTTGAACAAGTTAAGAAAGTATACGAACGGCTGTACAAAGGTGGAGCTAAAGGCGGAACCGTTTATGTTGATGGAAGCCGTGATACACAAGTATTAACCTTAAAAGCAGAAGAAAATCATACAGAAGAAGAGCATAACATGACCTTACCTGAAGAACATCCGGTCGTGTTAGTCGATACGATTCAAGATGTTCGTTCAACCGATGTCACAATCGGAAACGAAATTGGCAACATATGTCCAGTTTGTAGAAAAGGAAAAGTACAAGAAGTAGGTGGCTGCAACACTTGTACAAACTGTGGTGCCCAGTTAAAATGCGGACTGTAACTGAAATATAAGGTGTAGGGAATTTTCCTGCACCTTTTTTATTTCTTACAACCTATTCTTCCAATGAATGTACGCACTTTCACTCGTTCCCCTAGTTCTATTTTCTGCTTCCTTTGATTAAAGATGTATCAAAGAACGAGAAGGAGTTGGATAACATGTACATCGATGGGGTTTTTTCAGGGGGAGGAGTGCGAGGATACGCACTCGTTGGAGCGTACCAAACATTGGAGAAGAACGGATTTGTATTTAAACGACTAGCCGGAACAAGCGCGGGGGCGTTAATTGCCGCGCTGATTAGTGCTGGATATAAGGGAGAAGAATTATGTCAATTACTTAAACAACTCAATTTAAGCGAATTTCTCGATGAAAGAAGAACATTCATCCAATTTCCATTGGCGAAGTGGCTCTTTTTATATTGGCGAATGGGGTTGTACAAAGGGGATCAACTGGAAAAATGGGTAAATCATCATTTAGCTACGAAAGGAGTAAGGACGTTTGGTGATTTACCGCCAGGATCACTAAAAATCGTTGCGAGTGATTTAACGAACGGAAGGATATTAATTTTACCAGACGATTTAAAAATATATGGCATTGATCCATCTTCATTTCCAGTAGCAAAAGCAGTCCGAATGAGCTGCGGTTTACCGTATTTTTTTGAACCTGTAAAATTACGAACGAAGAAAGGGAGCTGTTACATCGTCGACGGTGGTGTATTAAGTAATTTTCCGATCTGGTTATTTGACCAAGATGAGACGAAAAAAGTTCGTCCGGTTATCGGTGTCAAATTAAGTCCAAAAACGAGTGAACGACCGAAGAAAAAGATTGCAAATGCGTTTGCACTGTTTGAAGCTTTATTTCAAACAATGAAAGAGGCCCATGATTCACGTTACATTTCTCGAAAACACGAAAAAAATATCATATTTATTCCAACCGCTAATTTGATTGCGACGGATTTCCACATTACAGAGGAACAAAAAGAGGCGCTCATCGAACTAGGCAAAAAAAAAGCAGAAGCATTTTTAATGAAATGGAGCTATTGAGGGGAACGGGCAAAAAGAAAAGAAGAAAATATCAAGCTATAAAGCCCGATTTTTCTTCTTACCTTTTTTTCCTTCGATGACTGTTAAATGAACGTTTGACCGTTTACGGTGTTCTTTTTTCCAACTATTTGGGCGTTTCGATTGGTCTTTTTGTTGTCGTTTTTTTAATCGTTTCTTGGATTGAAGGGCTGCTTTACGAAATGCTCGCTGCTCTTTTCTCTTAGGTTGTGCTTTCCAAAAAAGGTGATAAAAGAAGAAAAACAATCCAATGGCTACGGCAATGAACGCCAATTGCTTCAACAACTGAATCGGTTCTTGCGTAATCGTCGTTAATAGCCCGACGATGGCAAGGAGACCGATTACCGAAATAACGACAAAACGTACATTCATAGAAAGCCACCTCCTATGAGCATGATGAGCAATCTTTTACAAATTTAAACATCGATTTTGGAAATTATGAGAAGGATCGCATCCGAAGTTCCTTTTGTTCATTATTTTCCATTTTTAGGAGCTCATTAAACGCGGAAATCGCTACTTCAACTTGATCATCTGTCGGTTCTTTTGTTGTTAATAATTGTAACCAAAGACCAGGGTATCCAAGATATTTTAAAATAGGAAGATTTCTTAGTGCATTGGTAAGCTGAAGCACTTCAAACGATACACCTAAGACGATTGGAATTAAGGCTAAACGGTTCACAATTCGGACCCATAAAGGCTCTGTATCAACAAGCAAATAAACGAAAATTCCTACAATAACAGTAAATAGAATAAAGCTACTACCGCAACGGTAATGGAGCCTTGATTGTGCCTGAACGTTTTCTACTGTAAGTTCTACTCCATTTTCAAAGGCATTAATGACTTTATGTTCAGCTCCGTGATACTGAAACACCCGCTTAATTAAAGGAGTGAGGGATATCGCGTATATATATGTTAGAAGTAACAGAAATTTAAAGAACCCCTCAATTAAAATTTGGGCGGTATCACTTGAAAAAAGAGGACGAGTATATTCGGCTAAGAATATAGGAAGTAATGTAAATAGAACTTTTCCGAATAAAAAGGAGAGAACCCCAACAAGGGCTACGCCAAGAACTATTGTAATTTTTGAACTTTGTTGTTGTACGATGTGATAATCTTCTCTAGGATCGACATCAAAGCGTTCGGTAGAAAAATTCAAATGCTTTGACCCAATCGCACTTGCTTCAATAATGGCAACGATTCCACGAATTAATGGAATCTTTTTTAGTAGTCGTACCCAATGGGGAGATGACTTCGGTACATGAAAATAGTCAATTGATTGATCTTTACGCCGTATAGCAGTGACCGTATGTTTTTTTCCCCCAAACATAACACCTTCAACGACCGCTTGGCCACCATACACCGGTCTTTTTTCTTCCATGTAAATCACCAACCTATTTGTGATATACCTATGTTTGTTACCGATATTTTATCTCTATTCTACTATAAAAAAGGTGTTGGAAACTAGAAGGAAAACGTCAATCGTTTATACAATTATTTTTGAAAAAGTTCGTAGCAAAATGGACATACTACGAACAGGAGGTGGCTAATGTGACAAATGATTACGAGAAACTTGAACAAAATCAAAAAGAACAGCCAATGTCCTTATTAACGTTGTCGGTGTTAACCGGTTTTATTGGCGGAGTATTATGGAGTTTGATTGGATATGTGTCTTATTTATTTCATTTTACAACCATTTCACCAAGAGTGATTTTTGATTTCTGGGCAATTGGTGACTGGAAAAACGGGTGGATTGGAACGACACTTGCCATCATTCTCATAGGTATATTGGCAATTGGGGCGGCACTCATTTATTATGCGATGTTCCGAAAACGGGAAAGCATGTGGGTAGGAGCTGGTTATGGTCTACTATTGTTTCTCATTATATTCACGTTGTTAAAGCCAATGTTTCCAAGTGTAAAACCTCTAACGGAATTAGATGTAAATACAATTATTACCACTGTTTGTTTGTATATCTTATTTGGAATATTTGTAGGCTATTCAATTTCGTATGAACATAAAGAACAGCAACACGAAATGGAAAAAAGAATCCAACATTAGCTTCGTTTCTTCAGTAGTTTTATACTGGTGAAGTATGGTAGAATGTTCTTGTTGAACATTCTTTTTTTAGGTGACGGAAATGAAGAAAATATTATTGTTAAACGGTCCAAATTTAAATTTATTAGGAAAGCGGGAACCGACGATTTACGGTCAAACCACTCTAAAAGATATAGAAGATCACTTAAAGCAACTTGGAACATCGTACAACGTAGAAGTCGTTTCGTTCCAATCCAACCATGAAGGAGAATTGATTGACCAGCTTCATCAAGCAAACGAAGATGGCTTTGTTGGTGTTATTTTTAATCCAGGAGCCTACACCCACTACAGCTATGCACTGCGAGATGCAGTAGCTGCCATTGATTTACCTGTCATTGAAGTACATATTTCGAATATTCACCAACGGGAAGAATTTCGTCACCGTTCGGTCATCGCGCCTGTTACAATTGGGCAAATAAGTGGCTTTGGTGTCTATGGGTATGAATTGGCGCTTTTCGCTTTATTACATCATTTTAAAGGGGGAGAACTAAGTGAATAAATTAGAAAAACTTCGCGAACATCTGGCGAAGCAACAACTGGATGGGTTATTAATTACGAGTACATACAACCGTCGGTATATGACAAATTTTACGGGCTCAGCTGGTGTGGCTCTCGTTACCGAAAAAGACGCTTTATTCATTACCGATTTCCGTTATGTAGAACAAGCACAAAATCAATGTGACGGCTATGAAATTATTCAACATCAAGGATTAATTTTCGATGAAGTGGCAAAGCAAGCGAAAGAGCGTAAAATTCGCACACTAGGGTTTGAACAAGACCATATGACGTTTGCTAGTTTTAAACAGCTTGAAGCAGCCTTTGAGGGAGAGCTAGTGCCTGTTTCTCACCTTGTTGAAAACTTACGCTTGATTAAGACGGAATCAGAGATTAAGATATTAAAGGAAGCAGCGGATATTGCCGATGCTGCATTTAAGCATATTCTAGACTTTATTCGCCCTGGTATAACAGAATTGGATGTCTCCAACGAATTAGAATTTTTTATGCGTAAATGTGGAGCTACATCCTCATCCTTTGATATTATTGTTGCCTCAGGACACCGATCAGCACTGCCTCATGGAGTGGCATCAGACAAAGTTATTGAAAAAGGTGATTTTGTTACGCTTGATTATGGGGCATATTATAAAGGATATGTTTCAGATATTACACGTACGATTGCGGTGGGAGAGCCGTCTGACGAGTTAAAAGCGATTTATAACGTCGTTCTTGAAGCACAATTGCGAGCAATGGATCAAATTAAACCAGGATTAACTGGTAAAGAGGCAGATGCGATTGCTCGTGATTATATTACAGAAAAAGGATACGGGGAATATTTCGGACATTCATTAGGGCATGGAATTGGTCTAGAAGTACATGAAGGCCCTGGGCTTTCCACTCGTTCGGATGTGGTCTTACAGCCTGGAATGGTGGTCACTGTTGAACCAGGAATTTACCTGCCAGGAATAGGTGGAGTGAGAATTGAAGATGACACATTGATTACCGAAACAGCTAATGAAACGTTAACCCATTCCACTAAGGAATTGATCATTTTGTAATGTTTAACGTAGGAGGAGTAGAGCATGATTTCAGTA
Source organism: Aeribacillus pallidus (assembly GCF_050478865.1). Taxonomy (NCBI): domain Bacteria; kingdom Bacillati; phylum Bacillota; class Bacilli; order Caryophanales; family Bacillaceae; genus Aeribacillus; species Aeribacillus pallidus. The sequence goes on from NZ_JBCNBW010000034.1 coordinate 69,398, forward strand.
AACGATTTTCGCACAGGATTAACGATTGAAGTGGATGGAGGAATTTGGAGAGTTTTAGACTTCCAACACGTAAAACCTGGTAAAGGAGCGGCTTTTGTTCGTTCTAAACTTCGCAACTTACGTACAGGTGCCATTCAAGAAAAAACGTTCCGTGCGGGTGAGAAAGTAGCGAAGGCACAAATTGATAACCGTAAGATGCAATATCTATATGCAAACGGAGATCAACATGTGTTCATGGATACAGAATCTTATGAACAAATTGAATTAAGCGCTAGCCAAATCGAACATGAATTAAAATTCTTAAAAGAAAATATGGAAGTATACGTCATGATGTTCCAAGGCGAAACTATCGGTATCGAGCTACCAAACACAGTTGAATTAAAAGTGGTTGAAACAGAGCCAGGCATTAAAGGTGACACAGCTTCTGGTGGTTCTAAACCAGCTACATTAGAAACTGGACTTGTTGTTCAAGTACCTTTCTTCGTAAATGAAGGTGACGTCCTCGTTATTAACACAGCAGATGGTACTTACGTTTCTCGTGCCTGATCACGAATCACAATCAAGGCTTGACTTTCTTATCGGAAAGTCAAGCCTTTTTTCTTTTATGGTCGTGTCATTTGGTCATATTGAACAAGTTCGTGAATACATTTAACTAACGGGAGGCCTGTACTAAAGGAGAGGTGTTCGCATGGAAAGTGTAATCTCAATGTTACCAAAAAAAGTCGCAGAGGTTGTTCGCCGCCTACCCCCAACCATCGTAGAAGAAATGGAAGAAATTCGTTTGCGGACCTTTCGTCCTGTTGAAGTTTGTACGAGAGGGAATCCATATTTTCTTCCATATACCTTTACGGAAGAAGATGCAGAGCATTTGATCAATCGGCTTTCGAATCATTCGTTTTATACGTTAGAAGAAGAATTAAAACGAGGGTATATCACCATTGAAGGTGGTCATAGAGTAGGGTTAGCAGGGAAAGTCGTTTTAGAACAAGGAATGGTTAAAGGACTACGACAACTATCCTCATTCAATATTCGTATTGCTCGCCAAAAAATTGGAGTAGGAGAACCGCTCATCCCGTTTTTGTTTGATGGCACTTGGCGGCATACGATAATCATTGGGTCACCACAGACGGGAAAAACGACACTCCTCCGCGATTTAGCACGGATCATTTCATCAGGGTATGAACCATTTGGTATTCCCGCTATGAAAGTAGGGATTGTCGATGAACGGTCAGAAATTGCGGGCTGTTTACGCGGGATTCCCCAACTAGATTTCGGCTATCGGGTGGACGTGCTTGATGGCTGTCCAAAAGCGGAAGGAATGATGATGATGATTCGTTCTATGAGTCCCGATGTTTTAATTGTCGATGAAATCGGACGTGAGGAAGACGGGAAGGCCATTATGGAAGCGATGAATGCGGGAATTACGCTTCTGACGACAACTCATGGAAAAAATTTGGAAGATATACAAAAACGCCCGATTCTTCAGCAAATATTAAAAGAGCAGCGTTTTCAACGATTTATTGAATTAAATAGACAAAAGGGACCGGGAAGTGTTGCTCATATTCGCGGTGAAAATGGTGAATATCTTGATCGAAAAGTGAGTGTGACGTAAATGATAAAGCTCATCGGCGCTGCTTTTATTTTATTCGCGACTACTTGGGCAGGGTTTGAATCGTCAAAGCATTTTAGCGAACGGACGCGGCAGCTACGATTATTAAAAACTGCCTTACAAACATTAGAAGCTGAAATTATGTACGGCCATACACCGCTCCATGAAGCGGCGAGAAAATTAGCCAAACAACTTCCGAAGCCACTCACTTGGTTTTTTGAGTCGTTCTCTAAAAAGTTAACAACGACAGAAACAACCGTCAAAAATGCCTGGGAAGATAGTTTGAATGAAATATGGAAATGGACGCCATTTAAAGAAACGGAATACGAAATTTTACTTCAATTCGGTGAAAATTTAGGAAAGCACGATACTATGGCGCAACAAAAACAAATTTTATTAACTTTATCGCATTTAGATCGGGAGGAAGAAGAAGCTCGAGAAAAGCAGCAGCGATATGAAAAAATGGTCAAGAGCTTAGGGTTTTTAGCGGGGCTTTTACTTATCATTTTATTGATGTAACCAAGGGAGGCGTTGGAAGTGGGAATAGAGGTCGATGTGATTTTTAAAATTGCCGGTGTAGGAATTGTAGTGGCTTTTTTGCATACGATTTTAGATCAAGTAGGAAAAAAAGAATATGCCCAATGGGTGACGTTATTTGGTTTTATATACATTTTGTTTATGGTTGCCTCGATTGTTGATGACTTGTTTCAAAAAATTAAATCAGTATTTTTATTCCAGTGATAGGGGGATGTAATGGTTGAGATTATTCAAATTGTAGGAATTGCGCTTGTGGCCACGTTTTTAGCTTTAATTATTAAAGAGCAAAAACCGAATTATGCGTTTTTACTGATCGTTTTCGTAGGTTGTTCCATTTTTTTGTACTTAGTGGACCAAATATATGAAATTATTCGAATGGTGGAGCAGCTTGCGACAAGTGCAAATTTGAATCTTGTGTACGTAGAAACGATTTTAAAAATTATTGGAATTGCGTACATTGCTGAATTTGCCTCCCATATCACCAAAGATGCGGGTCAAGGAGCAATTGCAGCGAAAGTGGAATTAGCAGGAAAAATCATTATCATGGCTATGGCCGTCCCGATTATGACCGTTTTAATCGAAACGATCATTCAAATGATGCCGAAATAATGGTAGAACGAAAAGAGGTGGGAATGTTGCGACAAAGGTATCGAGTCATAATCGTTTTATGGATATGCTTGTTCCTTTCCTCAGCTCCCGTTGATGCCAAGAGTGATTCTTCACCACCTACTTCTCCATCCGAGTTAGTGACTCAACAAGTGGACGAGCTTGAATTAGATGAACTTCAGAAATATTGGCAGGAAATTATGGAGGAGTACGGTGGATTTTTGCCAGAAAGTCAAAAAGGAAGTTTAGTTGATTTTCTTAAAGGAGAAAAGAAGTTTTCATTAAAAGAATGGACCATCGGCATTCTCCACTACGTCTTTCAAGAGCTGTTAATGAATGGTAAATTACTTGGAATGCTCATTATGTTAACAATTTTTAGCGTCTTTTTACAAACTTTACAGAGTTCGTTTGAGCAAGGTTCTGTGAGTAAAACGGCGTACGCGATTGTGTTTATGGTGCTCATTATTATTGCGTTAAATAGCTTTCACGTTGCGGTCGAATATTCGATGGACGCCATTAATCAAATGATTCATTTCATTTTAGCGTTAATCCCTCTTTTATTAGCCTTAATCGTGTCTTCAGGGGGAATTGTATCCGCATCTTTTTTTCATCCTGTCATCATTTTCCTCATGAACGTGAGCGGTTTGTTTATCCAATTTATCGTGTTGCCTTTACTTTTTTTCTCTACTCTGTTAAGCGTAGTAAGTACATTGAACGACCAGTACAAAGTAACACAGTTAGCGAGTTTATTACGTAATTGGAGCATCGGATTGTTAGGCATTTTTATGACGGTGTTTTTAAGCGTTATCTCGGTGCAAGGTGTAACGACAGCTGTTAGCGATGGGATTGCCATTCGAACAATGAAATTTGTTACCGGAAATTTTGTGCCCGTGATCGGTCGGATGTTTACGGATGCAGCTGATACGGTCATTAATGCCTCGGTTCTTTTAAAAAATACAGTCGGTATTGCTGGTGTAATCATATTATTACTACTCGCGGCTTTTCCAGCTATCAAAATATTAATGATCGCCTTAATTTATAAAGTAACAGCAGCTTTATTGCAACCAGTTGGTGGTGGTCCAGTTATTCAATGTCTCGATATTATTAGTAAAAGCGTCATCTATGTTTTTGCCTCTTTAGCTATCGTCTCATTTATGTTTTTTTTAAGCTTAACCATTTTAATCGCATCCGGAAATATCACGTTAATGGTTCGATAAGGAGTGAGGAAGGTGAATTATTTTAGTGCCTGGATTACGAACATTATTTTGTTTCTATTTTTAGCGATTATTGTGGACATGCTCCTTCCAAACTCAAACATGAAAAAATACGCCAAATTTGTTGTAGGATTGCTTTTAATTATTATTATCATTCATCCGCTCATGAAGTTGTTTTCCGAAGACTTTAACGTGGAGAGTATACTTCGAGAGATTAATTGGGAGTATATGACGAGTGAAAAAGAGATGGAAAAATTAATTGAATTAAAGAAAAAAGAAATAGATGCCACGCAACGTGCATATATTTTAGAACAGATGGCTGTCCAATTACAAAAGTCTGTAGAGAAGGAGTTGATGGAGCGGTTTGAGGTAACGATATCGTCCATTGAAGTTATTCCAAAATCAGACGACTCTACCCAGCTTAATCAATGGGAAATGATTTCCATTCAACTTCAGAAAGCCAACGAATCGCAAGCAGCCTCGACAATCGAAATAGTAGAAATAAATACAGAAAGACCGTTAGAAAACGAAGTTGCGAAAACCGAAGCAATGGAAATCCAATCCTTCTTGTCCGACTACTTAGATGTACCAAAAGACATAATTCACGTTGTAGTAAAAGGAGGGGAATAAGACCAGAATGGGAGAGCAAAAAGGGCCGATTTCTTGGCTCAAAAAACTTTTGTTCCAATCGGATGAGAAGTCAAAAGGTGGTTCGAAGCTTCCTTATTTACTTATGATTTTTTTGTTTGGTATCGGGCTGCTTCTCTTTAATGAATTATTTACTGCAAATGTGGAACGAGCCCCTACGGATTCGGTATCTCCCGAATCAGGAGTAGGAGAGATGGAAGTTTTTGTAAACAAATCTTCGGATGAAGCAAAAACGATTCGCGATTACGAACAACATTATGAATCGGAACTAAAAGAAGCTCTAGAACAAATCATCGGGGTCGATGACGTCACCGTAGTCGTTAATATCGACGCTTCCGAGAAAAAAATCTTTGAGAAAAATGTATCCAAACAAGAAAAAGAAACAAAAGAGGCCGATCGAGAAGGGGGGACAAGAAACATTCGTGAATCCACAACGGACGAGCAAATGGTTTTCATACAAGAAGGAGACAAAGAAGTCCCGATTGTTCTCGAAACGAAAAAGCCGTCAATTCGTGGCGTTCTCGTAGTTGCGAAAGGGGCGGATAATATCCAGGTGAAAAAATGGATAATTGAAGCAGTAACCCGAGTGTTAGATGTACCGAGCCATCGAGTGTCGGTCATGCCTAAAAAATCGAAGGAGGAATCTTAATGTTATTAAAGAAGCAAACGGTATGGTTATTAACAATGTTAAGTCTTGTAGTCGTCTTGTCTGTTTATTACATTACGACACCTAATCCACAATCCAATATGACGACAGTTTCAGATGATCCATCTTCTGACGTAACAGATGTTTCCGATCAAGACGCTGAGGTCATTACAAATGCGGCCGGGGATGAAGTGTTTGAAGCCCTTCGCTTAGACTTACAAGACAAACGCAACGAATTACGTGAAGAATTGACCATGATTGTCGCCTCAGATGACGTATCTGCTGAAGAAAAAAATAAAGCATATGAGCAAATGCAACAACTAAATGAAATGGCTCAAAAGGAATTAATTTTAGAAACATTAATTAAATCAATGAATTATGAGGATGCACTCGTTCGAGTGGAAGGTAATAAAGTGCATATAACGGTCAAAGCGAAAGAGAGCTCTAAGGAAGCAGCAAACGAAATTTTACGACTTGTTCAATCAGAGCTTGGAAACTTACAAGTGGCATCTGTTCAATTCCAATCAGCCGAATAAAACAGAAGGCTCGTTCTATCATAGAACGAGCGTTTTTTTATTCAGCTGAACGTCGGAAAAGTGATGATAGATGATAAAAATGTAAAACACTTTATTATATTCTGAAAAAAATTATTTTTATCATTTCCATTCCATACATTGAGTATTAAAATTAAAGTATAAGAGCTTACAGTATACGGATATAATGGTATATTGAATTTTGATGAGCTATTATCGTATGATATTAGTAGTTAGTCATAAAAATTCTAAGGGGTGTCTATTAATGAAAGTACAAGAAATTCGCGAACTCATTAAGCTTGTAGATCAATCTAGCATTGATGAGTTTGTTTATGAAAATGGTGATGCAAAAATAAAAATGAAAAAACGCTTAGGAGTGACAATGGTTGAACAGGCACCAACACAAGCCGTACTAGCACCGGTTGTGCCACAACCAGTCCAACAACCAGCTCATGTTCAACCACAACCTGCTCCTGTTGAACATAAGGAACCAACTGTTGCGGAAGTGAAAGAAGAACAGAAACCATCTGTTGAAGATACAAATTTACATAAGATTACATCTCCGATGGTTGGAACATTCTATCAAGCGCCAGCCCCTGATGCGGATCCTTACGTAAAAGTAGGTTCAAAAGTTACAAAAGATACCGTTGTATGTATTGTCGAAGCGATGAAACTGTTCAACGAAATCGAAGCAGAAGTCGACGGGGAAATCGTCGAAGTGTTAGTAAAAGACGGTCAACTTGTTGAGTATGGACAACCATTATTCTTGGTGAAGCCAGAATAAGGAGAGATTTTTAGATGATAAAAAAATTACTAATCGCCAATCGAGGAGAAATTGCGGTCCGAGTGATTCGTGCGTGCCGAGAATTAGATATTGAAACGGTAGCCGTTTACTCGGAAGCTGATAAAGAAGCGCTTCATGTTCAATTAGCGGATGAAGCGTACTGTATCGGGCCAACCGCTTCGAAAGATAGTTACTTAAACTTTACAAACATTATTAGTGTAGCAAAATTAACAGGCTGTGATGCCATTCACCCAGGCTACGGATTTTTAGCTGAAAATGCTGATTTTGCTGAACTATGTAAAGAGTGTAATATTACTTTTGTTGGACCAAGTGCCGATGCAATTTCAAAAATGGGGACAAAAGATGTAGCACGTGAAACGATGCGAGCAGCAGATGTTCCGATTGTTCCAGGATCGCAAGGAATCGTAAAAGATGCCGATGAAGGATTACGTATTGCGAAAGAAATTGGCTTTCCAGTGATTATTAAAGCAACAGCTGGTGGAGGCGGAAAAGGTATTCGTGTAGCACGTAATGAACAAGAATTAATTAAAGGCATCAATATTACACAACAAGAAGCAGCTACAGCCTTTGGTAATCCAGGCGTATATTTAGAAAAATACATTGAAGATTTCCGACACGTCGAAATTCAAGTGCTAGCCGATAATTATGGAAATGTCATTCATCTAGGTGAACGAGACTGTTCGATTCAACGTCGTCTCCAAAAGCTTTTAGAAGAAACACCTTCCCCAGCATTGGATGGAGAAATGCGGGCCCAAATGGGAGAAGCGGCCGTTAAAGCAGCAAAAGCCGTGAATTATTCTGGAGCTGGAACCGTAGAATTTATATATGACCATCATAATCGAAAATTTTATTTCATGGAAATGAATACGCGCATTCAAGTGGAACATCCAGTGACGGAAATGGTAACGGGCGTCGATTTAATTAAAGAACAAATTCGTATTGCTTCAGGTGAAAAATTATCTCTGAAACAAGAAGAAGTAACATTTACTGGATGGTCAATTGAATGTCGGATCAATGCCGAAAATCCGGAGAAAAACTTTATGCCATCTCCGGGGAAAATTAATATGTACTTACCGCCAGGTGGACTCGGTGTACGTGTTGACTCCGCGGCATATCCAGGATATACTATTCCTCCGTATTATGATTCCATGATTGCCAAAGTTATCTCATACGGAGCAACTAGGGAAGAAGCTATTGCTCGTATGAAACGGGCGTTGAGTGAATTTGTTATTGACGGCGTCCATACAACCATTCCTTTCCATTTAAAATTGTTAGAACATGAAAAATTTGTTGAAGGGGACTTTAATACAAAGTTCTTGGAAAAGTATGATATTATGAAATCATAAAGGGAAGGTGGTGTAAGACATGAGCGAACATTTAAATATTATTGATGTTAACCAAGAAAGTAATGAACTTGGAAAGATTGAAATTGCTCCTGAAGTCATCGAAGTGATTGCAGGAATTGCGGCAGCAGAAGTAGATGGCGTTTCCCAAATGCGCGGTAATTTCGCAGCAGGCGTTGTCGAACGTCTTGGAAAGAAAAACCACGGGAAAGGCATTAAAGTAGAACTTTCTGATGATGGAATTAAAGTAGATGTTTATTGTATCATGAAGTTTGGAGTATCCATTCCACATGTGGCTCAGCAAATTCAAGACAATATTCGTCAAGCGTTAATAAATATGACGGCACTTGAAGTAGATGAAGTGAATGTCCACGTAGTAGGAGTTCATTTCGATCAGCCGAAAGAAAATGATTTGCAAGATGAAGTAGAGTAAACATAGAACCAAAGGCTTTTTGGGCCTTTGGTTTTTCCATTTCGCTTTTTAGCCCCCCCTTGAATGGTGAATGGAAAAACCGAACATTATGTTTAGACAGAATCAAAAATAACCGAAAATTACGAATGTTTCTCTCGTTAAATTTTATAAATTTTTCGTTTATCGGTGTGTAAACCGAACGAAAATTATGTTATTATCAACGTATATTCGTGTTTCGACAAAATTGCATAAAGGAGTACGGAAGATGAAAAGAAGAGTAGCTAGGGAAAAAGCTCTGCAAGCGTTGTTTCAAGTAGATGTGGGACAAGTAAATGCAGAAGAAGCGTTACAAAACGTCATCCAAAAGGAAAAAGCAGACGAATATTTAAAACAACTTTTATTTGGAACGGTCAATCATTTACAAGAAATTGATGAAGTCATTAAGCAACATTTAGAAAAATGGTCGTTTGATCGTTTAGCGAAAGTTGATCGGAATATATTACGATTAGCGGTTTATGAAATGAAGTATATCGAAGACGTTCCGGTTAATGTAAGTATTAACGAAGCGGTCGAGCTTGCGAAAATATTTGGTGACGAGCGCTCAAATAAATTTGTAAATGGTGTTTTATCTAAAGTAAAAGAAACGATTCATTCCAATTAATTGTTTAAACAGGGGGGCATCGAACATGACGGCAAAGTTAATTGATGGAAAACAAATTGCGAGTAAAATGAGGGAACAAATTTGTGACGAAGTCGCTCAGTTAAAGACAAAAGGAATAACACCTGGATTAGCAGTTATATTAGTTGGTAATGATCAAGCTTCGAAAACGTATGTAACAATGAAACGAAAAACGTGTGTCGAGTTGGGGATGCACTCTGTCTTAATTGAATATCCAGAAACAATTACTGAGAATGAATTATTAACGAAAATTCGAGAATTAAATCAAGATGAATCGATTCACGGGATACTCGTTCAATTACCACTGCCAAATCACATTCGTGAGGAAAAAGTTATTGAAACGATTTCACCAGATAAGGATGTTGATGGCTTTCATCCTATAAATGTAGGCAATATGGTCATTGGACAAGATGCCTTTTTACCATGCACCCCGTATGGTGTGATTCAACTGTTAAAGCACGAAAACATCTCTATTGAAGGAAAACATGTGGTTGTTATTGGACGAAGCAATATTGTCGGAAAGCCAGCTGTTCAATTGTTTATTCAAGAACACGCAACCGTTACATGTTGCCATTCACGAACAAAAAACTTATCTGAGATCACAAGACAAGCTGACATTTTAGTAAGTGCAGTTGGAAAAGCGAATTTGATTACTGCAGAAGATGTTAAAAAAGGTGCCGTTGTGATCGATGTAGGAATGAATCGTGATGAAAACGGAAAGCTTTGTGGGGATGTTGATTTTGAACAAGTTGCTCAAAAAGCTTCCTACATAACACCGGTACCAGGTGGTGTTGGGCCGATGACGATTACAATGCTCATGTATAATACGTTAAAATCGGCGAAGAGACTTCTTCACGTATAAATGTAACGTAAGCTGTCATCCCTTTAAGGATGGGCAGCTTTTTTATGTTTACAGGTGATTTTCATTAGGCAAGCGAACAAATTCCATGTACAATAAAAGTACTGTAATGAGTTCTGATAGATGTAAAGATTGCCCGTGTGCTAGAAGGGAAAAGGGGAGCGGTCATGAATAATCCAATCTATTTAACGGTAAGTGCAATTACTAAATACATCAAACGAAAATTTGATGCCGATCCACATTTAACAAACGTGTATATTAAAGGTGAAATATCTAATTTTAAACGTCATTCGAGCGGACACATGTATTTTACTTTAAAGGACGATAAAGCACGAATTTTAGCCGTGATGTTTTCTGCGTTTAATAGAAAATTAAAATTCGAACCGGAAAATGGCATGAACGTGTTAATTACAGGAGATATTACGGTGTACGAACAAGGTGGACAATATCAAATTTATGTAAAAGAGATGCAACCTGATGGTGTAGGAGAATTGTTTGTTGCCTTTGAACAATTAAAGGAAAAACTCCAAAAAGAAGGATTGTTTGCCCCAGAGCGTAAAAAGAAAATACCATCCTATCCTGAATCTATCGGAGTGATTACCTCCCCTACCGGAGCGGCCATTCGGGATATATTGACAACGATCAAAAGAAGATACCCTATTGCAAAAGTGACCATTTTTCCTGCTCTCGTACAAGGAGAACGGTCAGCACCTTCTATCGTCGAAGCTATTCGGCGAGCGAATGAATTTCCAATAGATGTTCTCATCCTTGGCAGGGGAGGTGGTTCCATCGAAGAACTTTGGGCTTTTAACGAAGAAATAGTCGCCCGAGCGATTGCTGAATCAACCATCCCAATTATTTCAGCTGTAGGGCATGAGACGGATTTCACCATTGCAGATTACGTCGCGGATTTACGGGCACCTACACCAACTGGGGCAGCAGAATTAGCGGTTCCGAATCTTGATGAGCTGATGGATAAAATTAATGTGCAGACAAATCGTCTCTTAAAAGCAATGCGGGAACGAGTGATTCAAGGAACTCATCGCCTTGAGAAGGTGAAATCTTCTTTTGTGTTTCAACAACCATATAAAATGTTTCTACCCTTTATGGAACGGTTGGATTATACACAAGAACGTTTGATTCGGGAAACGAAACAATTAATAAAAGATCATCGTATCCAATGGGAGAAATTGACCGATCGGCTAAGATACCAGCATCCGCAAATGAAAATCATGCATGCGAAAAGAGAAATAAGTCAACATCAAAAATGGTTAATCAAAAACATGGTATCTATTATCACACATCAAAAACAATTATTTCAAAAGCAGGTGGCTACACTTGATGCTCTAAGCCCACTGAAAATTATGAATAGAGGCTACAGCGTGGTGTATAACAAAGAACAAGCGATTGTGAAGCGAATAAAAGATGTTGCCAAAGGAGATCAAGTCACCATTCGGGTAACTGATGGACAAATTGAATGTACGGTACAATCAACGAAAGGAAGGGATTTCGATGAGCAACAAAAAAACGTTTGAAGAGGCGATGGAGGAACTTGAACAGATCGTCAATCAGCTAGAAAAAGGGGATGTTCCGTTAGAAGAGGCGCTTTCGATTTTTCAAAAGGGAATCGAGTTATCCCAATTATGTAACAAAAAATTAAAACATGTGGAAGAGCAGTTAGCGAAAGTCCTTACCGAAGACGGTACGTTAAAGGACTTTACAGTGGACGAGGAGGACCAACAGTGAGCGAACAAAATCTACAATCCTTTATGAGCACATATAAACCATTGATTGAACAAGAGTTAGAACAATCCATCAACCAGTTACAAGCTCCATCGATATTAAAAGAGGCAATGTTATACTCGTTACAAGCAGGGGGGAAGCGGATTCGCCCCATTCTTTTACTCGCAACTATAGAAGCTTGTGGAAAAGACCCGTCAATCGGCCTTAAAGTAGCTAGTGCTGTCGAGATGTTACATACGTATTCATTAATTCATGATGATTTGCCAAGTATGGATGACGATGATTTACGGCGCGGAAAACCGACAAATCATAAAGTATTTGGTGAAGCGTTTGCCATTTTAGCGGGTGATGCGTTATTAACGTATACGTTTCAGCATCTAGCTGATATTAATGAGCTAGAGCCAATAACTCGTGTCCAACTCATTTCCCATTTAGCAAAAGCGGCTGGTCCTGAAGGAATGGTCGGTGGTCAAGTTGCCGATTTACAAGGAGAACAAAAGCAACTGACTTTGCAAGAATTGGAGTATATTCACCTTCATAAAACAGGAAAACTCCTTGCTTTTTCAGTCATCGCAGGGGCGCTAATTGCTGGAGCAGACGAGAACTTATTACCGAAATTCGAACAATTTGCGTTCGATATTGGAATCGCTTTTCAAATTCGTGATGATATATTAGATATTGAAGGCGAAGCTGAAAAACTAGGGAAACCAATTAATAGTGATGTCCAAAAACAAAAAAGTACATATCCATCCCTTTTAACGCTAGACGGAGCCAACAAAAAGTTAATTGATCATCTACATTCTGCGAAACATTTGTTGGCAGAACTTCCGATTGATCAAGCGATTCTACTTGAAATTACCGAGTTGATTGGCAACCGTGACCATTGATAGTGTTCCTATTTGTAAGAACATTTGTTTTATGCTATAATTAGGACACATGAGTAGGGATGGTGCAGTATTCTAGTCAACCTACCAGTTCTGAAGGTGGGCCTAAAAATCCACTAAAGGGCACATCGATGAAGTTCCTTGTTCCGGCTTGGGGCGCCCAGCCTTGGGTCGGAGCTGGGAGTAAGGGTGAAGGGCGATCCACAAAGGCATGTGGGCGTTGACCCTTCATCCGCGGAGGCTCTAGATCCGAAAGGACTAGAGTATGAACCTGCGATGTGATCTGATCACGGGATCACTAGCAGCGTAGCCTGCCTTGAGTGAAGATTGAGGGGATTATGGTTATAAAAGTATTTATCAGTTGGCCATTGATAAGTACTTTTTCGTCCATATGAAATCATCTTTGCAAAAGAGGCTAGGAACTGGTTAAAGGTTGTTGAGGAAAACTCCTAGACTGTTCCATGTGGCGGACATATAAAGGGGATTACAGTGCGGACTAAGTGGCAATCCAGTCTAGCCGATGGCGACACGGCTAAAATAGATTTAAAGGGAAACCGCCAGGGTGGTGACACCCGGTATCTATTTGGGAAATCCTACTGGACCTAAGCCGCAAACTTTACCCTTTATATGACCATCCCGTAAGAGTTTGATAAAGACATGTCCGCTTAGAAAGCGGACTTATTCTATATTTAAGGTGTTTTTATACATAATTAAAGATGGTGAGACGAAAAATAATATGAAAGAATTATTAAAAACTTCCTTTAAATGGGCGATTAGTATAGCGTTCATAACTTTTATTTTGGCCGCTCTTTTTTCGATTACATCCAACTTTGTGTTAAACGGAGTGTATTGGACGACCGGTTTGTTGGTTGTCCTTCTTATTGTGTTTATTGGAATCTTTTTTGATATGATTGGCATCGCCGCGACAGCTGCCGATGAAGTACCGTTTCATGCGATGGCGTCTAAAAAAATTTACGGGTCCAAGCATGCGATTCGTCTTGTTCGCAACGCCGATCGAGTCGCAAGCTTTTGTAATGATGTTATCGGTGATATATCCGGAATTATTAGTGGGACAGCCACTGCCATTGTGATTTTTCAGTTAGCTATGGAATTACAACAGAACGGATCAAACGTTTCGGAATACGTTATTAATGTACTTTTTACGAGCGTCATTGCTTCCTTAACTGTTGGTGGAAAAGCGTTTGGGAAAACGCTTGCCATCCGCTATTCCAAAGAGATTATTTTTCGAGTAGGAAAACTGTTACAATTTTTTGAGGATAAGTTTCATATCGTTATAATTAAAGAAAAAAAACGAAAAAAATCACGGAAAAATATTCAGTAACGAAAGTGAGTGATCCGTGTGGATTTATTGTCAATTCAAAACCCTTCTTTTTTAAAAAAAATGACCAACCAGCAATTAGAACAATTAAGCGAAGAAATCCGCCATTTTTTAATTGAAAAATTATCGAAAACGGGCGGTCATATCGGACCGAATTTAGGAGTTGTAGAGCTAACGATTGCGTTGCATAAATGTTTTGACAGTCCTCAAGACAAAATTATTTGGGACGTCGGACATCAATCGTATGTCCACAAAATATTAACCGGTCGTGCAAAAGATTTCGATACGTTACGCCAATATAAAGGACTTTGTGGCTTTCCGAAACGGTCGGAAAGCGAACATGACGTATGGGAAACGGGACACAGTTCCACCTCGCTTTCCGCGGCGATGGGGATGGCGATTGCCCGGGACTTAAAGAAAGAAAAGTCGTATATCGTTCCGGTAATTGGTGACGGTGCTCTTACTGGAGGTATGGCGTTAGAAGCGTTAAACCATATTGGTCATGAAAAAAAAGATATTATTGTCATTTTAAATGATAACGAAATGTCTATAGCTCCTAACGTTGGAGCATTGCACAATATTTTAGGACGCCTCCGGACAGCTGGAAAATATAATTGGGTAAAAGATGAACTCGAATATTTACTTAAAAAAATACCAGCTGTCGGTGGTAAATTAGCATCCACTGCGGAAAGGTTAAAAGATAGCTTAAAATACTTACTCGTATCGGGGATGTTTTTCGAAGAACTTGGATTTACGTATTTAGGACCTGTTGATGGCCATTCGTTTGAAGATTTACTTGAAAATATTCAATATGCCAAAAAAGTAAAAGGACCGGTTCTTCTTCATGTGTTAACAAAAAAAGGAAAAGGTTATCACCCAGCCGAAAATGACAAACGTGGAACATGGCACGGTACCGGTCCATATAAAATTGAAACGGGTGATATTATCAAACCGGTAAACGCACCACCGGCTTGGAGTAAATTAGTAAGCGACACGGTCCAAAAGCTCGCTCGAAAAGATGATCGTATCGTTGCCATTACCCCAGCGATGCCTGTTGGCTCAAAATTAGAAGAGTTTGCAAAGGAGTTTCCTGACCGCATGTACGACGTCGGTATTGCGGAACAGCATGCGGCTACGATGGCAGCTGGTCTCGCCACTCAAGGTATGAAACCGTATTTAGCCATTTATTCGACGTTTTTACAACGGGCGTACGATCAAGTTGTTCATGATATTTGCAGGCAAAATTTAAATGTTTTTATTGGCATTGATCGCGCGGGTCTTGTTGGAGCTGATGGAGAAACGCATCAAGGGGTATATGATATCGCCTTTTTACGCCATTTGCCAAACATAGTATTAATGATGCCCAAAGATGAAAATGAAGGACAACATATGGTGTATACAGCGCTTAACTATGATGATGGACCTATTGCAATGCGTTTTCCGCGCGGAAATGGCTATGGGGTACCGCTAGATGATCAGTTGAAAGAAATTCCGATTGGTTCATGGAATGTGCTAAAAGAAGGAAATGAAGCGGTTATTTTAACATTCGGAACGACAATTCCAATGGCATTAGAAGCGAGTCATTTATTAGAAAAGCAAGGCATTTCCGTTAAGGTCGTCAACGCTCGTTTCATTAAACCAATGGATGAAGCTTTACTAACTGAAATTTTGGAACAGCAGCTCCCAATTTTAACGATTGAAGAAGCTGTTCTCCAAGGTGGATTTGGTAGTGCCGTTCTTGAATTTGCTCAAGAAAAAGGGTATCATAATGCCGTAATTCAGCGGATGGGAATTCCAGATCGCTTTATTGAACATGGAAGTGTTAAGGAACTTCTCCGTGAAGTTGGATTAACGGTTGATCATATTGTGGATAAAATTTTAACAATGACTCCAAAAAAGCAAAAAAGGGCTTAGGAAAGATGAGTGGAAAGAAAGAGAGATTAGATGTATTACTAGTTGAAAGAGGATTGTTTGAATCAAGAGAAAAAGCAAAGCGAGCCATCATGGCTGGGCTTGTTTATACGAAAGAAGAACGACTCGAAAAACCTGGAGAAAAAGTGAGTATAGATATTCCGCTTGAGATAAAAGGAAATGTCATGCCGTATGTTAGTCGAGGAGGGCTTAAACTCGAAAAAGCACTCCAAGTTTTTGATGTTGATCCAAAAGGAAAAATTATGATCGACATTGGATCTTCAACTGGTGGATTTACCGATTGTGCATTGCAAAACGGAGTAGAAATGAGCTATGCCATTGACGTTGGCTATAATCAGTTGGCATGGAAGTTACGCCAAGATTCACGCGTCAAAGTGATGGAAAGAACCAACTTCCGTTACGTCACTCCAGCTGATTTAGACGGTCCGATGCCAAACTTTGCCACCATAGACGTTTCCTTTATTTCATTAACGCTTATATTACCTGTGTTAAAACAACTACTTGTTCCTCAAAGTGATGTCATTGCATTAATTAAGCCACAGTTTGAGGCAGGAAAAGAACAAGTTGGGAAAAAAGGGATTGTGCGCGATCCGAAAGTGCATAAAGAAGTGTTAAATAAAATTTTAACGTTTGCTCAACACGAAGGCTTTTCCGTCGAAGGACTGTCATTTTCACCGATTACAGGTGGAGACGGAAACATCGAATTTCTTGCCCATCTCCGCTGGAACGGGGAAATGAGAGGAACTAGTTCAGAAAACGGATTCGATTCAACGCGTATCGAAGAAATCGTGCGTCAAGCACACGAAGAATTAAAAAAAGCGTAGTAGGTAGGGTCCAGCGTCTTGCTTGGATCCTCTTCTTATTGGAAAAAGATTCTTTTCGAAGTCGTGTACAATTAGAGGAAAATAGGCTAATATAAACGTAGAAGTATATTTATTCAACTGGACAATTTAAACACAATGAGGTGTAAAAACATGAATAAAGGTCAACGTCACATCAAAATTCGGGAAATTATCGCCAATCATGAAATTGAGACACAAGACGAATTAGTTGAGCGATTAAAAGCAGCAGGGTTTAATGTTACCCAAGCGACCGTTTCACGCGATATTAAGGAGTTACATTTAGTGAAAGTTCCGTTAAATGATGGACGTTATAAATATAGTTTGCCTGCCGACCAACGATTTAATCCTCTACAAAAACTAAAACGTGCGTTAACAGACGCCTTTGTAAAAATTGATTCGGCCGGTCACTTGCTTGTCATGAAAACGTTACCAGGAAATGCTAACGCGATTGGAGCGTTAATTGATAATTTAGACTGGGACGAAATTCTTGGAACGATTTGTGGAGACGACACTTGTTTAATTATTTGTCGGACACCGGAAGATACAAAAGTGCTTTCAGAACGGTTCTTAGACATGCTGTAATTTCGAGGTGAGCGTTGTTGCTTCAAGAATTATCCATCAAAAACTTTGCCATTATTGATGCATTGGCTATTACATTTGAGAAGGGTTTGACGGTGCTAACAGGTGAAACAGGTGCCGGTAAGTCCATTATAATTGATGCCATTCATTTGCTTGTTGGAGGACGAGGTTCTTCTGAATTTGTTCGTTATGGAGAAAAAAAGGCCGAAATTGAAGGCTTATTTTGGTTAGATGATGAAGAGCATCCTTGCTACAAGAAATTAAACGAATTTGGTTTAGAAGCTGAAGATGGAATGGTCATTCTTCGACGAGAAATTTCAGCTCAAGGTAAAAGCGTCTGTCGAGTAAACGGAAAGTTAGTCACGATTTCAACATTACGTGAAATTGGCGCTACCCTTGTAGATATTCATGGACAACATGAACATCAAGAATTAATGAATGAGGCGATGCATATCCATTTGCTCGACCAATTCGGCTATGAAGAAATATTCCCAGCGTGGAAGCGTTACGAAGAAATTTATCAACGCTACGAACAGACGAAAAAGAAGCTTGCTTCCTTAACCGAAAATGAGCAACAAATGGCCCATCGCCTTGATTTAATTCAATTTCAATGGAATGAGATACAAAACGCCCAATTACAACTTCATGAAGATGAAGAATTACTAGAAGAAAAAAAGCGTTTGATGAACTTTGAAAAGTTACATGAAGCATTGCAAACAAGTACCGAAGCGTTGCTTGGGGAACAAAAAGGAATCGATTGGATTGGCTTAGCGATGAGTCACCTAGAAACAGCTGCAGAAATTGATGCCCAATATGAATCACTATTCGAATCCGTTTCAAATTGTTTTTACATGCTTGAAGATGCGGCGAGGGAATTGAGTGGACAAAAAGATTTACTGGAATTTGATGAAGAGCGAATTAATTATATTGAATCCCGTTTAAATGATATAAACCAATTAAAGCGTAAATACGGACCAACGATTGAAGATATTTTAGAATATGGTGCGAAAATTGAGGAAGAAATTGAAACCATTACGAATAGAGAAACGCATATTGAGGAAATTAAAAAAGAACTCGTTCAATTAGAAGAAGATCTGTTACTTGAAGCACGACATTTAAGTCATTTACGTCAAAAATGGGCTGAAATTTTAACCAATCATATTCATCAAGAGTTAAAGCAGTTATATATGGAGAAAACTGTATTTAATGTAACGTTTCATCCATGGGACGAAACATCTTTTACAAAATTAGGGATAGACGATGTTGAGTTTTACATATCCACCAACCCTGGTGAGCCGTTAAAACCTTTATCAAAGGTGGCTTCTGGCGGAGAATTATCACGCATTATGCTTGCTTTAAAAACCATTTTCTCCAAACACCAAGGGGTCACTTCAATTATTTTTGACGAAGTGGATACAGGAGTAAGTGGAAGAGTAGCCCAAGCGATTGCTGAAAAAATTCATCAAGTTTCTGTTCATTCCCAAGTGCTTTGTATTTCTCATTTACCACAAGTCGCTGCTATGGCTGATACCCATTTATTTATATCAAAGGAAACGAAAGATGGACGAACATTTACCTCGGTTCAGCCATTGCATGGGGACGAAAGAATTAAAGAAATCGGTCGGATGATTTCCGGAGTTGAAATAACGGATGTCACGAAACAACATGCCAAAGAACTGCTTGATCAAGCAGTTGCATTGAAAGAGAAATAACAGATAACCATCCACATCTGTTTTTAGATGTGGATGGTTTTTATATTCCATTTTTTTACTACTGTCCTGTTATTCTTAACCAATTAGGGGAGCTTTTTTCAAGTCCATCTAGTTATAATAATAACTTTTCCGGGCTAAATTAATATTGTAGCCATCAGTTGTAGTGTGATGTGGACTAGAAGCGAGGAGAGTGAAAAAGTTGAATTGGGATGTCATACGAAAAGTGATTGGTGGAATTCTCCTTGTTTCTTTTAGTGTGATTGGTTTTTTGAAGCCTGTACAACAATATTTAAGCATTCCTCATAATATCACCATGTTTGAAGGTCAAGAATATACCCTTCCATTATCGAAGCCTGTTTCCACAGAAATGGCAAATAAAACGAACAGCATGACCGTTCACAATAATGATCACGTAACCACGATTAAAGGGACGAAACATGGACAAGAAGAGATCATTTTTGAACTTGCAGGATTTCCAATTAAAAAAGTAAATGTTGAAGTTCTAAAAGATTTTAAAGTCATTCCAGGGGGACAGTCCATTGGGGTGAAATTAAATAGCCTCGGTGTTCTTGTTGTCGGTCATCACTTAGTTGAAGGAGAACATGGGAAAATATCTCCAGGCGAAACAGCAGGAATTAAAGTCGGTGATATCATTACCGAAATTAATGGAAAGAAAATCGAAAACATGTCGGAAGTCGCTTCATTCGTTCAAGACGCTGGCACCAGCGGGAAAGTATTACAAATAGGCATTCAACGGAATCAAAAGAAAATTTCAACCGAAGTCTCCCCGGTGAAAGATCAAAAAGACGAAACGTATAAATTAGGGTTGTATATACGAGATTCAGCGGCAGGTATCGGGACGATGACGTTTTATGAACCGAAAACGAAAAAATATGGTGCTTTAGGACATGTCATATCAGATATGGATACAAAAAAACCGATTATCGTAAAAGATGGTCAAATTGTACGATCAACGGTCACGTCCATTGAAAAAGGAATCAACGGAAACCCTGGTGAAAAGTTAGCGAAATTTTCTACGGACAGAGAAATTATTGGGAATATCCAACGCAATAGTCCGTTCGGAATTTTTGGGACCTTAGAAACCACGTTAAAAAACGGGATATTAGACAAACCAATTCCGATCGCATTATCGCATGAAGTAAAAAAAGGAAAAGCGAAAATTTTAACGGTTGTCGATGGGGATGAAGTAGAAGAGTACGAAATCGAAATTGTCAGCACAATTCCACAAAAATTCCCTGCCGTTAAAGGAATGGTCATTAAAATAACCGATCCGAAATTATTAGAAAAAACGGGTGGTATTGTTCAAGGAATGAGTGGTAGTCCGATCATTCAAGATGGAAAGTTAATTGGGGCAGTTACCCATGTATTTGTCAATGACCCAACATCTGGTTATGGAGTTCATATTGAATGGATGTTAAATGAAGCAGGAATCGATATTTACGAAAAAGTAGATCAAGCAGGATAACAGGCGAGAGGTTCGCCTGTTTCTCTTTTCATCGTTCTTTGTTACAATAGATGTAAAGATTTTTCGACATTAACAAAATATAAAGGCTTGACGTCGAATTGTGATGAAAAAACAAGAAAAATAATGATGAATGAAATTAGGATTCATAAAAGGGATTTATGAACATTTGTCGAATTTTTTCTTAGAAAAGAACTCATATCCATAGATAATAAAGAACGATTGAATTTGAGGAGGAAATCCAGTGAAGAAATTAAAAGTGTGCGTGGTTGATGATAATCGGGAACTTGTTGCACTATTGGAAGAATATTTGTCTTCCCAAAAAGATATGGAAGTGGTAGGGACCGCCTACAATGGTCAAGATTGCTTGAATTTGTTAGAACAAACGAATCCAGACGTCTTAGTTTTGGATATTATTATGCCACATTTAGATGGTCTAGCCGTCTTAGAAAAAATACGTGAACTGGATACGCCAATGCCTTATGTCATTATGCTTACCGCGTTCGGCCAAGAAGATGTGACAAAGAAAGCGGTTGAATTAGGGGCATCTTACTTTATTTTAAAACCATTTGATATGGAAAGCTTAGCGAACCATATTCGTCAAGTGAGCAACAAATCGAGTAACGTATTAAAAAAATCAACCCCATCAACTATCAGATCCTCTTCGGAAGAAAAACCAAAAAATTTGGATGCAAGTATTACAAGTATTATTCACGAAATTGGTGTACCGGCACATATTAAAGGCTATTTATACTTACGTGAAGCGATTTCCATGGTGTATAACGACATTGAGCTATTAGGTTCTATTACGAAAGTGTTGTATCCAGATATCGCGAAAAAATACAATACAACTGCCAGCCGTGTCGAACGGGCTATTCGTCATGCCATTGAAGTTGCCTGGAGCCGAGGTAACATCGAATCGATTTCTTCCTTATTTGGCTACACCGTCAGCATGTCCAAAGCAAAACCAACAAACAGCGAATTCATCGCGATGGTCGCTGATAAATTACGCTTGGAGCATCGGGCCTCATAAGAGGTTGATGAATAAGGATTTAGCTGTAAAGGCAAAACCAACTAATTCTGATAAACTGAACTAAAAACTCGGATTTTAAACCAATAAACTTTTTCCATCTCACCCAATAAATCGAATGATTTATTGGGTATTTCTTTTTTTGAGATGGGGAGGTTAAATCATGAAACTAAGCGAATTAGACTTTTATTTACAGGATTTTTTGTTGTATTGCCAAAGCAAAAACTTATCACTAAAAACGCTGTCATCATATGAACAATCATTAAAGCTGTTTATCGCTTATTTAAAAAACGAACACGGGATTGAAGAAGTGGATGCTGTTCGTACAAGACATATAAGACAGTACATTGCTTACCTTCAAGAAAGAGGAAAATATACGGTAGTCAATAGGGAAGCATCGAAGTTAATTAATCGACCTGAGAACCGAAGAGACTACAAAAAGAGAATATCCAATGTCACTATTAATAATTACATTCGAAACATTAAAGTGTTCTTTAACTGATTGCATGAAGAAGGAGAAATTCATAAGAACCCTGTGGACAAAATCAAACAGATTAAAACGGAAAGAAAGCAAAAAGCGGGAATTAGCCAAGAGGAATTTAATTTGTTGCTTAGTCAATTTGATTACACAACGTTTCATGGGTATAGAAACAAAGTCATTACCATGCTGTTACAGGATACGGGAATGAGAATTGGTGAATGTCTCGCTTTAACGGTTGATGATATTGATTTTAAGCATCGAATGATATTAGTGAAAAAAACAAAAGGGCGAAAAGAGCGATATGTGTATTTTTCACAGGTAATGGCGAGGGAATTAAAGCATTACATACGATTTAAGGATAGATATACAGATACAGAACTGCTGTTTCCAACCACCCGAAACACTCCGCTTACTGTACATTCGTTTGAAAAGCAACTAAGACAAGCGGGAGAGCGAATAGGATTGTCTATTCATCCACATCAAATACGAAACAATTTTGCAAGGCAGTATTTGCTAAATGGTGGAGACTTTTATACGTTGAGTAGAATATTAGGCCACAGTTCTGTTAAAGTAACGGAACAGGCTTATATGGATTTAACAAGAGAGGAAATTGCGAAGAAATATCAGCAGCATAGCCCTTTGGCTAAATAGAGAATTAAATAGGTAAACTTGTTTACAATAACATACAATAACAGTAACTATTTCCTGTTTTTGTCCTTTGTGATATTATTAAGTTGGGCAGTTATATAGAGCAGATAAAATAAAGTCGGAGTAGTTGCCACCTACCCCGACTGACAGCCAATAGGCAAAGCGAGAGTAAGCAAAAGTGAAAATTCCCTGCTTCACCGTTCAAAGTTTCGGCAGGGCGAACCACCATTAATCTTTCTTTTTAATGATGGCGACAACTATTGTGACGATTGTAGCAATTAGCGTTACTACAAACGTCATTGCAGTAAACACTAATTATAGTGTTTCGAATAATCGTCTGCTCTAGATAGCTTACCCTTTTTAATATTACACAAATTGAAATAAAACATTGAAGCAATTTTGCAAGGCAGTATTTGCTTAACGATGGGGATTTTTTACGTTGAGCAGGATACTAGAGCATAGCTATGTAAAGGCATATGGACTTAACAAGAAAAAAGAGACTTAGACAAGCTTAAATAATAAGTTTCGAAGGAAGCGCATGGGATTTAATCCAAATTTGAAGCAAGGGCAAGTTTTAACGAATACTGAAATCAGCTTTATTTTTAAATGCTCTACTCAAGGTGGGATGAGGCGCTTAAGACAAACACTTTAGTCATAATTTCCGACCATACTAAATCGCTTTACGAAGACCGATGGGAAGGAGATATTTTTCATTATACAGGAATGGGAAGAGTTGGTGACCAAAGCCTGTCGTTTGCTCAAAACAAAACATTAGCTGAATCAAACACTAACGGAGTAGATGTTTTCCTCTTCGAAGTATTTAAACCAAAAGAGTACGTTTTCATAGGGAAAATGATACTTGCTTCAGAACCTTATCAAGAACAGCAACTTGATGATGAAGGAAATATATGAACTGTATGGGTTTTTCCGTTAAAATTTGATAATGGATTTAAGTCCTATTCTTTACCAAAGGAGCTAATACAGGCCAAAGAAACTGCTAGGGAAAAAATAGCTAAAAAACTGAGTGATGAAGAACTAGCAAAACGAGCGAAACATGCGAGTAGGAAATCAAAAAGTAGAAAAGTTACAACAAAAACATATGAAAGAGATGCTTATGTTTCTGAGTATGCAAAAAGATGGGCGAACGGCATTTGCCAACTTTGTGAACAGCTTGCCCCTTTCTGTGGTTCTGTGAAGTGCGGCATGGTTGGTTAATGGGTGCGATACTTAAAAATTGGCTTTATAATTATCTAAAATGGAATGTTTGTTTGGAGGGATTAATACATGAAGCACATATGCTCCATCGATAAACGAAAGAAGGAAGTCATGGATTTATTGGAGAAACTTAACTTACAGTCTGAATACATAAAGGAAAACGAGATTAAGATATTCGGCAAAGCCGACATCTATGGAAAGTTCCTTGAAACAGGACATTTTTATATGGAAAAACAAAGTAAACGTTTAAATAGAAGAGTCCATAAATGGACATGCGCAGGTATGCAAGCTATTGAGTCGTATTTGAGACAGCATGCACTAAACTTACCACGCAGACCTTCAACTCCTATGGAATAAATCTTCCATCATCTTTTGTGTTGCGTAAGCAAGCATGTTTGGCTAATGAGAAACGATAGTTGAATAAAGAGTAACTAAAAATTCACATGAATATATTCAACAGTAGTATATAAAGTGGGATAGGAAGAATATATTCAAGCTCTAAGTAAGATAATTGCATGTTGTAATCTAGCTAATGAGGATGGTGTATAAATAAATATTTTAAAAAAATATTGACAAGAATTTTTCATATTTATTGGAATAAAGCTTGTCTCAATTACTTAGGTACCGTCAAGAATTTTGTGTAAGGTTCTATAGAGTATCCTCAGATTATGCTTTATTCGATAATAAATTCATTTATCTGTTTCCTACTAGGAGACTGAATATTCAGTCTCCTAGTAGGAAATGCATGTCCTTTCATATATTCTTACATACTTACAAATTTTAGTATCTTTCTTCGAACATTTCTTGTAGGGCTTGATAGGCGTTTGAAAAACCGCGTAATTTTCTATTCGACCATTTTTCATTAAAGTCTTGTATGGTCAAATACGTGATTTTCTCCGCAGCTTCTATACTTGTAAGACTATTCATCGTCTTTAATCGTTTACGTATGTCTTTAATGGTTCTTTCGATCGCGTTTGTCGTGTATATGACACTTCGTATGCTTAGTGGATATTTCATAAACGTGAGTAGAACATCTAAATCTTTTTCCCATGATTGTACTTCTCTTGCGTATTTTTTGGACCACTTTTTCTCGAATTCATGAAATGCTTGTATCGCTGCTTCTTTTGTCGTGGCACGATAAATGAGCTTTAAATCTTCTGCCACTTCTATTTGGTCTTTCTTTCTGACTTTATTTAATGTATTTCTGACTTTGTGCACGACACATCGTTGTACATCGGCTTTTGGATAGTCAGATTTAAAAGCTTCTTCTAAGCCATTAAGACCATCAAACACGCCAAGTAATACTTCTTTTACTCCGCGCTGATATAAATCTTGAAGAATTTCTTGCCATCCAAGAGCGCTTTCTTGACCTCCAACATAGAAGCCTAATATTTCTCGGTAGCCATCTTCATTGACTCCAAGGACGATATAAATGACTTCCTTCTCATACGTATCACGACGGACTTTTATATATAAGCCATCTAGGTAAAGGACAGAATAACGCTTATTGAGTGGACGTTGTTGCCATTTTCGAATGTCTTCTATCGTCGCATCTGTAATATTGCTTATCGTGGTTGGGGAGTAACTGGAACCAAGAATTCGTTCGATAAATTTACCGATTTCTCGAGTGCTCATCCCACTTTGGTACATTTTAATAATCGCTTCTTCGAGCCAACCATCGCGACGTTGATAAGGTTTAAATAGTTGGGTTTGAAAATCCCCATTTCGATCTCGTGGAACATGAAGCTGATCAATTTTTCCATACTTAGTATCCAAAGAACGGGTGTAATACCCATTTCTGGAGTTATGAATCTCTTTCTGTTCTACTTCTAAAAAGTTTTTGATTTCTTCTTTCATGATGAGCTCTAATTTTTCTTTGACAAACTCACGAATCATATTTTCCAGTTGATTTGCGAAGTCAGAGTTAGGTATACTACTAGACATAGGTAGGGTCATCCTTTCTCAATTTGTTTGGTCGCAAATCTGAGAATACCCTACCTATTTTTATTTATCTAGAAATTTGCTTACACAAAATTTTATACATCATCATTACTTATGTAAACATATAATAAAAGTAAACCAACAAATACTTCATTTATAACCGATAAATTATGGTGAGATGGCAAAGTTAAATTGGTTAAAAATCCGAATATTTTTCTAATTTGATGTTTTAAAGTTCGGTTTATATGCAAAATAAGGGCGGCAACATCGAATCGATTTCTTCCTTATTTGGCTACACCGTCAGCATGTCCAAGGCAAAACCAACAAACAGCGAATTCATCGCGATGGTCGCTGATAAATTACGCTTGGAGCATCGGGCGAGTTGAGAGGGTAAGTGACGGTGGGGGGATACGGTACTTCCCGATAAATATCCGAAAGATATCACAATCAGTTACCGAAAATTAACGCCTCTTTATTTACCGTTCATACAAACGGTGAGTAAGGGGGCGTTTTGTATGATTATGGAAAATGATTATTTCAGGATTGTATCCTTATAAAACCCATCATGGACAATGAAAAACCGCTGCATTCCTGTTCAATTTATACCAAGAGAATGGTAAAGGGTTTTTATGTAAACAAAGACGTCTTAAAAAAGACGTCTGATACTATACTTCAATAAACCGACTTCTACGTTAAACAAAGACGAGATGAACCCAATAATAGAGAAGACACAATGTTACCATTGTTGAGATGGGAATCACTATGAGTGACACGCTTAAATAATCGCCCCAAGTGACTTTAATTTTATGCTGCCTTAATATATGCATCCATATAAGCGAGGCAAGTGTACCAATCGGTAATAATAAAGAACCCATATCGCTCCCAATTATAGTAGCTAAATAGATGGTTTGAATTGTAACTGGGTCAAGCCCTAATTCGGTTAACGTAAATGTTCCTATCATTAACGCCGGATGATTGTTAAAAACATTAGATAGGATAGAAATGAGCCCTCCCATCATAACGCTTGCAAAAAATAATCCTTCATGTACCACCGGTTGAAAAATTGTTACAAGCCAGGCGGTTAAGCCGATGTTATGCAAACCATAAATTATCACATACATCGAAAAAGCAAAGATTAAAATATGCCATGGGGTTTTTTTCAATATATCTACTGGTGTGGTCCGTAAATAATACCATCTCCACCCTAGTAAAACAACTGATCCTAGAATAGCGATAATTTCTATTGGAATTCCAAAAAAGGATGCTACAAAAAGGAGACAACGAAGGAAAAAGACAAACATTAATATTTTCATCATCAATCTTGTTCGTTTTTGCTTCGTTGTAACAGAAATTG
Source organism: Aeribacillus pallidus (assembly GCF_050478865.1). Lineage (NCBI taxonomy): Bacteria > Bacillati > Bacillota > Bacilli > Caryophanales > Bacillaceae > Aeribacillus > Aeribacillus pallidus. The sequence goes on from NZ_JBCNBW010000034.1 coordinate 96,472, forward strand.
TTCCTTTCAACGGGTGGAAATGTTTCGTAAAAAATGTCTCCTCGATATCATAAATACTGGTTGGTAAAGTTTTTGGTAGTTTTTTCTTTATGACAAGAAACATGAACCATGACATAAATAACAATCCTAGGGTAGCCGGTACAAACATCATTGCTGTTTGCATATAAAGAGACATTTGAACGATTTCCAAACCGATTAAATTGACGATATTGCTGACGCCAATTGGAGCACTAGAAGCTGTAGCAATCAATGCTCCGCTTAATAAATAAGGAATTTGTACATAAGGTTTTAACCCGAGATTTCTCAGTAGTAAAATAAGTAACGGAGTCGTAATTAGAATACTTCCATCATTATTAAATAAAAGGGTCATTAAAAAACAGAGCAGTTGAATGTACCAATATAATCGATAGCCAGACCCGTTCGCTAAACGAATGAGTCGAGTGGCCGCCCAGTGGAAAAAGCCGAAACTTTCTAAGATAACAGCCATTACAATGGTGGCCATGATTGTTAACGAAGCACCACCAATTTTATTGATAATATCGATGATGTCTTCCTTTGAGACAATACCCATTATTAAAATGACCCCTGCACCAATGGAAGCTGGCCATGCCTCATTCATCCCCGCAGGTCTCCAAAAAATAACGCCCATCGTCATAAGGAAGACGAAGAATACCAAAAGTATTTGGACATCCATTTATATTCCTTCCTTTCTTCTTACTTAGTTGATTGACCATGCATGTCCGATTCACTATCAGTTTATTCGTCCTGTGGACAAACGTAATGGATGCTAGTCCATTAATGATAAAATGTATGCCTGTCCTATATGGAAAAAAGCCTATATAAAATACTGCTCTAATCAATGAATAAGGATGGAATATTTGGATGATGAAGGTGAAATACATCAAGGAAGAGGAAATATTATGTTGACAACTTGCATTGTGTGGCACGAGAAGCTGAATTGCATATAATTTAGATGTTTTGATACAATAACTTATTTGTCTTGTTTTCACTATGAAAAAACCTATATAATTTTTAGGGAGGGTGCGATTTGTGTCCTTAAAGGGGCCGCAGAAGGGAGAGAGGGGTATGAATCTCGTTCAAAATGATTACTTTTACATATGGGCCAATCAACAGAATGAGCTATTTATCCGGGTTGAAAAGAAAGGGTTTCCAATCAAAGAGATGAATGAAATTATAAAACAGCATCCCCGGATTCACATTACTCATTTTCTACCTTTAAAAAAAGCGCTCGAAGAAGGTTTAACAAATGATATACATATCGGTCAATTAAAAAATGAAGTCGAACTCTTCGTCTCAAAAGATGAAATGGAAGCTTCAGTGATCATTTATTGTTCGGACGATGATTTTGAAGAAGAACGTTCTCGATTTGTTGATAAAGTTTATCAAACGTTGGAAGAAGAACAGATAAATCACGGAATTCTTCATGATGTAATTAAAGACCAGCTAAAACCGAATGAATGGATAATTATCGCTAAAGGTACACCTCCTCAAAAGGGAGAGGATGCTAAAATCCGGCTGATTGAAGTTCCTGATCGAAAGCCAAGTATTAAAGAAGACGGGCGGGCAGATTTTTTTGACCTGAACTTTTTCAAGGAAGTAAAAAAAGGGGATTGGTTAGGGGAAAAAACACCTCCGACAGAAGGGGAACCAGGAATGACCATCCGCGGGCAAGTTGTTCCAGCGCCAGCAGGACGTGATGTCCCGCTTCGCTATGATGTGAACTCTATTTTTGAATACAAAGAAAATGAAATTTCCGTCATAAAAGCCAAAATCGATGGCATCGTCGAATATCGTGATGGAAAAATTACGGTCGGCTCCCATCTATATATTAAAGGCGACGTTGGTGTAGAAACTGGGAACATTGAATTTAATGGAAGTATTACGATTCAAGGAACCATTCAACCAGGCTATTGTGTGGTGGCGGAAAAGGACATCTCCATATTAAGTCCAATAGGAGTTAGTAATTGTGGAAAAATTTCTTCCCTACGCGGAGACGTGTTTATAAAAGGAGGCATTTTCGGTAACGAGGCAACAACCGTAGAAGCGGGAACCAACATTTTTGTCAAACACGCTCATGAATGTAAGCTTGTGGCCGCAAACAGTATATATATCGGCTCGTCAGCAATTGGGTGTCAGTTACAAGCTGAACGTATTCATGTAGATGAACGCCGAGGGCAAATCATCGGAGGAAAAGCTGAAGCGAAATATATGGTTACATCAGGAACAATTGGAAACAAATCTGAAATAAAGACCGAAATTATCGTTCATGGTTTTGACAAATCAAAACTGAAGAAAGATTATAAACACATCTTAATGATGTACAAAGAAGTCATGGAAAAAGTAGAACAAAAAAGAAAAATGATTGAAACGAGAAGTTCTTCGTTACCACAAATGACGGACCAGCAGCGCAAATTATTTGAAGTACAAAAAGATGAATTAGAAAAAATGTTTGCTAAACTATATGAATTAAATAATCAACGTAAAAAGTTTGAAGAGCTTTTGAAAATAAAAGGAGAAGGACAAGTCGTAATCGGTCGACAAGCATTTCCGCAAACGGTTTTAAAATTAAAATCGACCTATAAGCAACTCAATTCCGTTGTCAAAGGTACATATTATGTAGCGGAAGGAAAACTATTGTTGGAATAAGGATGTGACATTTGTGACCAAAATTTTTGCTCATCGTGGATATAGTGCAAAATATCCGGAAAATACAATGGTAGCTTTTCAAGCGGCTGAGAAGGTGGGCGCAGACGGAATTGAGCTCGATGTACAGCTATCGAAAGACGGTGAAGTCGTTGTCATCCATGATTTTACCATCGATCGAACGATGAATGGGAAAGGACGCGTCAATGAGTTGACCGTCGAACAACTTCAATCTTTTCATGCCAAAACGAATCGAAACGCTACCATCCCTACATTAAAAGAAGTTTTTACCTGGATAAAAACCAATTCGCTAGTATGTATTATTGAACTGAAAAATCATTCGAATACGGGAGGAGAATTAGAAGAAAAGGTTGTAGAGCTCGTACAACAATACGATTTGTTCGATCGAGTTATTATCTCCTCTTTTAATCATTACGCCATTGTTTATGTATATCGCCTATGTCCGCAAATCCAGATTGCACCGCTTTATTCAGAAGGGTTATACATGCCTTGGGTGTACGCATCGTCCATTCATGCAACAAGTATGCATCCGAATGTAAAAGTATGTCCTGACGAAATCGTTATCACCGCTTTAAAAAACGGGATTGAAGTGAGACCTTATACGGTGAACGATGAAAAGGAAATGATTCGTCTCTATCGCGTTGGTTGTTCTGCTATTTTTACAGACGATCCTGTCAAAGCAAAAAAAGTATATAACGATTGGCAAACAAAGAACGTCCATCCGCAGTAGGATGGATGCTTTATTTTTTTTGAAAGCGTTGTTGTACTTTTCCGCGTTTGCGGTCACGATGCAAAATAAATCCGCCGATAAAGCCGAGCCCGACGATAAAAAATACGAGACCAGCTAGAAATTGTAACCATAAAAACGGAAATGGCGAAGACATGATGCCAAAAACGGTATCACGCATCCATTTGATTCCATAGGCAGCCATAATTCCTGGAATCAATAATATAAGTAACGCTAGTAACCGCACCATATGTTGATTCTCCTTCACATTGTCTACATAGCCATCATATCGTAACTTTTCAAATTGTCAAGCAACTCGATTTTTGCTTAAATGTTAATATGAAAAAAGTTGCAATGCTCTTGGGTAGGAGGAGAAAGATTTTGCAAAAAGTACTCGTTGTTGGTGGAGGAAAAGGTGGTCGTGCGATTTATAAAATTTTAAAAGAAACCGCTGTCATGGAAATTGCAGCCATCGTTGATATTAATCCTGAAGCAGAAGGGATTCAACTGGCAAAAAAAGAAGGGGTGCCAACGGGTACAGATTGGCGTCCATTTTTAACAAAAGATATTGACATTGTAGTTGAAGTAACGGGGGACGAACAAGTATTTAAAGAAATCCGTGACGCTCGGCATAAAGATACGGTATTAATTCCTGGAAGTGTGGCTTATTTAATAGCGCAATTGATGGAAGAGAAAAAAGAATTGATTTCCGAATTAAAAGCCCAGTCGTATCGTCAAGATTTAATTTTTAATTCGACCAGCGACGGCATGGTCGGAATTAATCGCGACGGAAAAATCCTTTTATTTAATAAAAGCGCTGAACGGATAATAGGTGTGCGGCAAGAAGAAGCGATTGGGAGATATATTTTAGATATTATTCCAACTAGCGGTCTTCCGCGAGTGTTAGAAACAAGACGGAAAGAAATGAACCAAGAGCTCGTACTTGATAATGGAGTGAAAATTATTACGACGCGCATCCCGATTGTCGGAGAAAATGATGAATTAATAGGTGCGTTTTCCGTTTTTAAAGATATTACCGAGGTGGTAAATTTAGCTGAAGAGCTAACAAACTTAAAAGAAATTCAAACAATGCTTGAGGCGATTATTCATTCTAGTGACGATGCCATTTCCGTTGTCGATGAACATGGGCGAGGAATATTAATTAACCCAGCCTACACAAGAATTACAGGATTAACTCAAGAACAAGTCATCGGTAAACCAGCTACTGCAGATATTTCCGAAGGGGAAAGTATGCATATGAAAGTTCTCCAAACGAGACGTCCTGTACGTGGGGTGAAAATGCGGGTTGGACCAAAGAAAAAAGAAGTAGTCGTCAACGTCGCTCCGATTATTGTGAATGGAAAACTAAAAGGAAGCGTCGGTGTCATTCATGACATGTCTGAAATTCAAGCGTTAACAAAGGAGTTAGACCGAGCGAAACGCATTATTCGTAACTTAGAAGCGAAATACTCATTCGATGATATTATCGGCGAAGCAGAAGAAATGAAGCTAGCAATCGAACAAGCGAAACTTGGGGCAAAAACGCCGGCGACGGTTTTATTAAGAGGAGAATCTGGAACGGGAAAAGAACTGTTTGCTCATGCTATTCATAATGCCAGTGATCGGAAATATAATAAATTCGTTCGCGTCAACTGTGCAGCTCTCTCCGAAACTCTTCTTGAAAGCGAATTGTTTGGTTATGAAGAAGGTGCCTTTTCTGGTGCAAAACGTGGAGGGAAACGTGGGCTTTTTGAAGAGGCTAACAATGGCAGCATTTTTTTAGACGAAATTGGAGAATTAAGCTCCAATACACAAGCAAAACTGTTGCGTGTGCTCCAAGAAAACGAAATTGTGCGAGTCGGTGGAACAAAGCCAATTCCGATCAACGTACGTATTATCGCTGCTACTAACGTAAATCTTGAAAAAGGGATTGCTAACGGTACGTTTCGAGAAGATTTATATTACCGCTTAAATCGGATGCCAATTCAAATTCCGCCATTACGTAAACGGAAAGAAGATATTCCGTTATTGTGTGAGAGGCTGATTCAAAAAATCAACCAAGACTATGGCCGCAATGTCGAAGGAGTTAGTCAGGCAGCAATGGAAATTTTAATGGCGTACGATTGGCCAGGAAACGTTCGTGAATTAGAAAATATTTTAGGAAGGGCCATTATATTTATGAATTACCATGAAACAAGGATTGAACCAAAGCATTTACCGGTGCTTGTACCGAAACGTGACCAAGAGCGCTTCGAATCGACACCAATGACAAGTGACGAAAGTAAAAATTTAAACGATTTATTGCAAGAATACGAAAAAAAGATTATTCAACAAGTTTTGGAACAAAATAAAGGTAATAAAACAGCTACTGCCAAACAATTGGGAATTTCAGTCCGAAATCTGTATTACAAGCTTGAAAAGTTTGGCATTGCAATGAATGACATGCAATAAATTTCATACATGCAAAAAATTGCACGATAAAAAAGTTAAAAAATGAAGCGTTTTCATAAAATGAAAGTTGGCACGCTTTTTGCATATTAAATAAATGGTGTTGGAATTCAAATGAAGAAAGGGTTGAGGCAGCATACATGAAACTGGAAGCATTACTCGAAAAAGCAACCCAACTTGAACGCACAACAGTAGCGGTGGCAGCTGCAGAAGATGCAGAAGTCATTGAAGCAGTATCGCTCGCTGTTGAAAAAAATCTTGGTCGTTTTCTTCTCTTTGGAAATGAAGTAAAGACGAAACAACTACTTCAAGAACATGCACCGATTTTAATGGACAATGAAGCAATCAAGATTGTTCATGCGAATTCGAGTGCAGAAGCAGCTGAATTAGCCGTAAAAGCTGTTCGTAATAATGAAGCAAATGCGTTAATGAAAGGTCACGTACCAACCGCTGTTATTTTAAAAGCGGTACTAAATAAAGAATGGGGCTTAAGAACAGGGAATGTTTTATCACATGTCGCTGTTTTTGAAGTACCAGGTTACGATCGTTTCACCATTGTAACTGATGCGGCGATGAATATTGCCCCAGACTTAGAGCAAAAGGCTCAAATCGCAAACAATGCTGTAAACATCGCACGGGCGATTGGAATTGATACACCAAAAGTTGCTCCGATTGCGGCTGTTGAAGTTGTCAACCCTGCCATGCAGGCTACGTTGGATGCAGCAGCTTTGACTCAAATGAACAAACGCGGACAAATTCCAAACTGCATCATCGATGGACCATTAGCCCTTGATAATGCTGTATCGGTGGAAGCAGCTGAACATAAAGGGATTAAAAGCGATGTAGCAGGACATGCTGATATTTTACTTGTTCCGAACATTGAAACAGGAAATGCGTTATACAAATCATTAATTTACTTTGCCAAAGCAAAAGTTGGTGCTGTCATCGCTGGAGCAAAAGCGCCAATCGTGTTAACTTCACGTGCAGACAGTGCTGAAAGTAAATTGTATTCATTAGCGCTGGCAATTTGTTCAGCTTCAAAATAATATCGAAAAGAAATAAGGGAGGACTTTCATATGAAAATTTTTGAGTACATGGAAAAATACGATTACGAACAATTAGTCTTTTGTCAAGATGAACAATCTGGATTAAAAGCAATTATCGCGATTCACGATACAACGTTAGGACCAGCTTTAGGTGGTACTCGTATGTGGACATACGAATCTGAAGAAGCAGCGATTGAAGATGCGCTTCGTCTTGCTCGTGGTATGACATACAAAAACGCTGCTGCTGGTCTAAACCTTGGTGGCGGTAAAACAGTAATCATTGGAGACCCTCGTAAAGATAAAAACGAAGAAATGTTCCGTGCGTTTGGACGCTTCATCCAAGGATTAAACGGTCGCTACATCACTGCAGAAGACGTAGGAACAACAGTTGCTGACATGGATATTATCCATGAAGAAACGGACTATGTAACTGGAATTTCTCCAGCATTTGGTTCTTCTGGTAACCCATCTCCAGTTACAGCTTACGGTGTATACCGCGGTATGAAAGCAGCGGCGAAAGAAGCGTTTGGCACAGACTCTCTTGAAGGGTTAACAATCGCAGTACAAGGTGTTGGTAACGTTGCGTACAACCTTTGCCGTCATTTACACGAGGAAGGTGCAAAATTAATTGTTACTGACATCAATAAAGAAGCCGTTCAACGTGCCGTAGAAGAGTTTGGTGCAAAAGCGGTAGATCCAGCTGATATTTATAGCCAAGAGTGTGATATTTTCGCGCCATGTGCTCTTGGTGCTGTTATTAACGATGAAACGATTCCACAATTAAAAGCAAAAGTAATCGCTGGTGCAGCGAACAACCAATTAAAAGAAACGCGTCATGGGGATATTATCCATGAAATGGGTATTGTGTACGCTCCTGACTATGTTATTAACGCAGGTGGTGTAATTAACGTAGCAGACGAGCTTTACGGATATAACCGTGAACGTGCAATGAAGAAAGTTGAACAAATTTATAACAACATCGAAAAAGTAATCGAAATTGCTAAACGTGACGGTATTCCAACTTACCTTGCTGCTGACCGTATGGCAGAAGAGCGTATTGAAAGAATGCGCAAATCTCGCAGCCAATTCCTTCAAAACGGAAAACACATTTTAAGCCGTCGTCGATAATTCATCCCATTATTAGTTGAACGCTTGGCCTGTTTTGGCGAGGCGTTCTCCCTTTTCACAAAAATATTGGAGGTAACAACTGTGCAAGAACAATCCTATCGAATTCTTGTCATCAATCCAGGTTCTACGTCGACGAAAATTGGCGTATTTGAAAATGATATGGCCATTTTAGAAAAAACGATTCGTCATGATACGGACGTTATCAATTCGTTTCAAAACATCATCGATCAATATGAATTTCGTAAAAATACCATTTTAGAAACGTTAGACGAAGAAGGTATTAACATTAATAAGCTAAGTGCTGTTTGTGGTCGCGGTGGTCTTTTACGCCCAATCGAAGGTGGTACGTATGCTGTTAATGAAGCGATGCTGAAAGACCTTCGAGAAGGATATGCAGGCCAACATGCATCTAACCTTGGTGGAATCATTGCTTATGAAATTGCTTCTGGCTTAAACATTCCATCATTTATTGTCGACCCGGTCGTTGTCGATGAACTAGAGCCAATTGCTCGTATTTCTGGTTTTGCGCTAATTGAACGTCGCAGTATTTTCCATGCGTTAAACCAAAAAGCAGTGGCTCGTCGGGTGGCGAAACAATTAGGTAAAAAATATGAAGAAGTTAATTTCATTGTTACGCATATGGGCGGTGGTATTACGGTAGGCGCACATAAACAAGGTCGTGTCGTTGACGTAAACAACGGTCTTCATGGCGATGGCCCGTTCAGTCCAGAGCGTGCAGGAACGGTTCCTGCAGGTGACCTTGTTGACTTATGCTTCTCCGGCAACTATTACCGTGATGAAGTAATGAAAATGCTTGTTGGACAAGGTGGTCTTGTCGGTTACCTAGGTACAAATGATGCCGTCAAAGTAGAAAAAATGATTGAAGAAGGTGACGAAAAGGCAAAACTAGTATATGATGCCATGGCGTATCAAATTGCCAAAGAAATTGGTGCCGCAAGTGCGGTGCTCGAAGGAAAAGTAGATGCTATCATCTTAACTGGTGGACTCGCATACGGAAAAGAATTCGTTAAATCCATTAGCGATCGAATTAGTTGGATTGCTGATGTCATCGTTCAACCAGGAGAAAACGAATTACAAGCCCTTGCAGAAGGTGCATTGCGTGTTCTTCGAGGTGAAGAAAAAGTAAAAGATTATCCAGGCAACGTTCGTAACGAAGCGATAGTTTAACAAAAAGAGGAGGAAACTTAATTGGCACATGAATACGATTTAGTCATCTTAGGTGGCGGAACAGGTGGTTATGTGGCTGCCATTCGTGCGGCACAATTAGGATTAAAGACAGCAGTTGTCGAAAAAGGAAAACTTGGTGGTACGTGCTTACATAAAGGATGTATCCCAAGTAAAGCGCTTTTACGTAGTGCCGAAGTCTATGCAACAACAAAACGTGGTGATGAATTCGGTGTTGTAGCTTCTGATGTAAAACTTGACTTTGCAAAAGTACAAGAGCGCAAAAACAAAATCATTAGCCAGCTTCATGCCGGTGTGCAATCGTTAATGAAAAAAGGAAAAATTGACGTATACGAAGGAACGGGTCGTATTTTAGGACCATCTATCTTCTCACCAATGCCGGGTACGATTTCTGTTGAAATGAACAACGGAGAAGAAAATGAAATGCTTGTGCCGAAAAACGTTATTATCGCAACTGGTTCCCGTCCACGAACATTACCAGGCCTTAATATCGATGGCGAATACGTTCTATCTTCGGACGAAGCATTAGAACTCGAAACATTGCCATCTTCCATCATCATTGTTGGTGGTGGGGTTATCGGGATTGAGTGGGCATCTATGCTGTCAGACTTTGGGGTCGAAGTGACAGTGGTTGAGTATGCAGACCGTATAGTTCCAACGGAGGACCACGAAATTTCCAAAGAAATGCAACGTCTCATGAAGAAAAAGGGTGTCACGATTGTGACAAATGCAAAAGTATTACCTGAAACGTTAGTGAAAGGTGACGGCCAAGTTCAAATTAGCGCTGAAGTAAAAGGGGAACAAAAACAGTTCACTGCGGAAAAATTACTCGTTTCTGTCGGCAGACAAGCGAACGTTGAAGGAATTGGCCTTGAAAACACAGACATTGTTGTAGAAAAAGGCTTTATTAAGGTAAACGAATTTTTCCAAACAAAAGAATCGCACATTTATGCGATTGGCGACGTTATCGGCGGTCTTCAGCTTGCTCACGTGGCAAGCCATGAAGGAATTATTGCCGTTGAGCATATCGCTGGCGAAAAGCCTGATCCAATGGACTACACCCTTGTCTCAAAATGTATTTATTCCAACCCTGAAATTGCTAGCGTTGGTTTAACGGAACAAGAAGCGAAAGAAAAAGGACATAATGTCAAAGTAGGGAAATTCTCGTTCCGTGCGATTGGTAAAGCGTTAGTCTTCGGAGAATCAGACGGTTTTGTGAAAATTGTGGCTGATAAAGACACAGATGACATATTAGGTGTTCATATGATTGGTCCACACGTCACTGACATGATTTCTGAAGCTGGATTAGCGCGCGTACTTGACGCGACTCCGTGGGAAGTTGCCCATACCATTCACCCACACCCAACGCTAAGCGAGGCTATTGGTGAAGCAGCACTTGCTGTTGATGGAAAGGCCATTCATTCATAATGTTTTAGGAGGGACGTTTCCCTCCTTACATAATCAAATATTAGGAGGTTTAAAAGATGGCTGAAAATCGTCATAAAGCTTTAGGTTTAAGCGATGAAACCGTATTAGAAATGTATGAAACGATGCTTCTTGCCCGTCGTTTAGACGAGCGTATGTGGTTATTAAACCGCTCTGGTAAAATTCCTTTCGTTATTTCTTGTCAAGGACAAGAAGCGGCTCAAGTTGGTGCAGCGTTTGCCCTTGATCGTGAAAAAGATTATGTTTTACCGTACTACCGTGACATGGGTGTTGTTTTAACATTTGGAATGACACCAACAGATTTAATGTTATCTGCCTTTGCGAAAGCAGAAGATCCAAACTCTGGCGGACGTCAAATGCCAGGTCACTTCGGTCAAAAGAAAAATCGTATCGTCACAGGATCTTCTCCAGTTACAACGCAAGTGCCTCATGCGGTAGGTATCGCATTAGCAGGTAAAATGGAAGGAAAAGATTTAGTTACATTCGTAACTTTTGGTGAAGGTTCTTCAAACCAAGGAGACTTCCATGAAGGAGCGAACTTTGCTGGAGTTCATAAATTACCAGTTATTTTTATGTGTGAAAACAACAAATATGCGATCTCTGTTCCAATTGAAAAGCAATTAGCATGTGAAAAAGTATCTGACCGTGCAGTTGCATATGGTATGCCAGGATATACAGTAGATGGTAACGATCCGTTAGAAGTGTACAAAGTCGTAAAAGAAGCAGCAGATCGTGCACGTCGCGGTGAAGGTCCTACATTAATTGAAACTATTTCTTATCGTTTAACTCCGCACTCTTCTGACGATGATGATCGTAGCTATCGTGACCAAGAAGAGGTAAAAGAAGCAAGAGCAAAAGATCCAATTATTACATTTGCTGCTTACTTAAAAGAAGTAGGTGTAATGGATGACGCCTTAGAAAAAGAAATTAACGACCGTGTTATGAAGAAAGTAAATGAAGCAACGGATTACGCTGAAAATGCACCGTATGCTGAACCAGAACATGCATTAAAGTACGTATACGCTGAGAAGTAAGGGGGAAGGAATTATGCCGGTAATTTCTTATATTGATGCTGTAACAATGGCTATTCGTGAAGAGATGGAACGTGACCCACGCGTATTTGTCCTTGGGGAAGACGTAGGAAAAAAAGGTGGGGTATTTAAAGCTACTCAAGGATTATATGAACAATTTGGTGAAGAACGTGTGATCGATACACCTCTTGCTGAGTCAGCAATTGCAGGTGTAGGGATCGGTGCAGCGATGTACGGAATGCGCCCAATCGCTGAAATGCAATTCGCTGACTTCATCATGCCAGCTGTAAACCAAATTATTTCGGAAGCGGCTCGTATCCGTTACCGTTCTAACAACGACTGGAACTGTCCAATCGTTATTCGTGCACCATATGGTGGTGGTGTACACGGAGCGCTTTATCACTCTCAGTCAGTGGAAGCGATATTTGCGAACCAACCTGGATTAAAAATCGTTATGCCTTCAACACCTTATGATGTGAAAGGTTTATTAAAAGCGGCGATTCGTGACGACGATCCTGTTCTCTTCTTCGAACACAAACGTGCGTACCGCTTAATTAAAGGGGAAGTACCTGAAGACGATTATGTATTACCAATTGGAAAAGCAGACGTAAAACGTGAAGGTAGCGACATTACAGTCATTACGTACGGATTATGCGTACACTTTGCATTACAAGCAGCAGAACGTCTTGCTCAAGATGGCATTGAAGCACACATTTTAGACTTACGTACGGTCTATCCGCTTGATAAAGAAGCAATAATAGAAGCAGCTTCTAAAACAGGTAAAGTGCTTCTAGTTACAGAAGACAACAAAGAGGGAAGCGTCATGAGTGAAGTAGCAGCGATTATTGCTGAACATTGCTTATTTGATCTTGATGCACCAATTATGCGTCTTGCCGGTCCAGATGTACCAGCGATGCCATACGCTCCAACAATGGAGAAATTCTTCATGGTAAACCCTGATAAGATTGAAAAGGCAATGCGCGAGCTAGCTGAATTTTAATCGTCTGATATCGACAACAAATAAGGAGGTTTTCTCTTGTGGCTATAGAAAAAATGACCATGCCGCAACTTGGTGAGAGTGTAACAGAAGGTACGATTACAAAATGGCTAGTCTCTCCTGGAGATGCGGTAAATAAATACGATCCAATCGCTGAAGTAATGACCGATAAAGTAAACGCAGAAGTTCCTTCTTCATTTACAGGTGTCATTAAAGAATTAGTGGCAAACGAAGGAGACACGCTTGCAGTAGGTGAAGTCATCTGTACGATTGAAGTAGAAGGTGGAGGTTCAGCAGCGGCTCCAACTAAAGAGATGAAAGAAGAAAAACAAGAAGAAACAGCTACCCAAGCGGCAAAAGCGGATGCGCCAAATAAAGCGCGTTATTCACCAGCTGTTCTTAAATTGTCTCAAGAGCATGGCATTGATCTTTCTCAAGTGCAAGGTACAGGTAAAGGCGGACGAATTACCCGTAAAGACATTTTAGCAATTATTGAGTCTGGTAACATTCCAAAAGCAGCAAATAAACCTGCTGAAGCGGCTCAACCAGTCCAAGAAGCGCCTAAGGCTGAAGTTCAACCAACTCAACCCGCACAAGCGGCACCAGCGAAGCCAGTAAGCCCGGCACCAAACATCCCAGTCGCTCCTGGAGATGTGGAAATTCCAGTATCCGGCGTTCGGAAAGCGATTGCTACAAATATGCTTCGTAGTAAGCATGAAGCTCCGCATGCTTGGACGATGATGGAGGTCGACGTAACCAACTTAGTAGAGTATCGTGATTCCATCAAAACAGAATTCAAGAAGCGTGAAGGCTTTAACTTAACATACTTCGCATTCTTCGTTAAAGCGGTCGCCCAAGCGTTAAAAGAATTCCCACAAATCAACTCCATGTGGGCAGGAGATAAAATTATTCAAAAGAAAGACATTAATATTTCAATTGCGGTTGCGACAGAAGATGCTTTATACGTACCAGTCATTAAAAATGCCGATGAAAAATCCATCAAAGGAATTGCGAAAGAAATCGCTGAACTTGCTCATAAAGTTCGTACAGGCACATTAAAATCTGAAGACATGCAAGGCGGAACATTCACGGTGAACAACACAGGTTCATTCGGCTCTGTTCAATCGATGGGTATCATCAACTACCCACAAGCGGCAATTTTACAAGTAGAAGCAATTGTTAAACGTCCAGTTGTAATGCCAAACGGTATGATTGCTGTTCGTGACATGGTGAACCTATGTATGTCTCTTGACCATCGCGTCCTTGACGGCTTAATTTGCGGTCGCTTCTTACAACGCGTCAAAGAAATCCTTGAAAACATCTCTAAAGAAAATACTTCTGTTTATTAATAAATAAAACCATCCCTACGCATTTTAGCGTGGGGATGGTTTTATTATTCCTGGGAAATCAAACACAACAAAACAGTATTTCAGAAAGAGTGATGCCTTAGCCTACCGTATGTAAATTACTTAATTACCTGAAACCCCATCGAAGTGACTTTCTTTTCCGTTGTTAAAAATTTTGATTGTATGAACAGGAGCATTAACTTTTAATTGATAGAGTACATGGGGATTGAAAGTATTTTGGTTATAGTCGTCCGTTTTTTGTTGATTAACATAGATGGATAGCGTTTCCCCATCCACTTCTACTTGCACGTCTGTTACATATTCCAGTTCTTCTCCTTGAATTACCGTATATCGATTAAAGAAAACATAGAGTGTGTCCTTATCGTAAAAATAAAGATAGTTTCCATTATACTGGCGAACTTGATCAAAATAGGTATAAACATTCATTGGAAGATGTTTGAATTTTATTTCAGAAAGGCTAATCTGAGATTCGCAACTAGATAAAAGTAATAAACCGACTAAAATTATTAACCATTTCTTCATTTAACTCCTCCATAGACAAGGAATAATTAAAATTTGTGTTAACATAAATTACCAAAAATTGAATGATTTTTTCCCTCTCTGATGATCGTTACTAACTTTGAAAAGGTAGGTCGTTGCTTGAATTCTTTATATATACTAAAATAATGATATATAGAAAATTCATAAAACTTCAAAAAGTAAGCAGTTTCTGAAAAGGGGTGCTTGTTGCTTTTTATACGATCAAAGGGAGGGACTGAAATGGCCAATTTAGAAACGATGAAACAGCAATCGTTTCCACCGCCGGATTATGAAACGTGGAAAGAATCGGTGGAGAAATCATTAAAGGGGAAACCGTATGAAAAATTATTTTCTAAAACATATGAAGGTATTCAATTAAAGCCGATTTATACGCGTGAAGATTTAAGTTCACTTGAGCATATAGAACAGTATCCTGGATTTTCTCATTATGTTCGTGGGACAAGCGTCAACGGCTATGTTAAGGAACCGTGGGCAATAAGCCAGGAAATTTTTGCAGAAAGTCCTGAACAATGGAATGAAATCGTTAAACACGATTTATCTAAAGGACAAACGGAAATTCATCTTGTGTTGGATAAGCTTCCGTTTTGGGTGAATACAGTGGAAGACCTAGAAACAATGTTTGCCGGGATTCCGCTAACAGATTACTCGATTCGTATTGATGCCGGTGACTGTTCACTCCCGTTTGTATCTTTGTTCAAAGCATTTGTCGAAAAGCATCAACTCTCTTTTTCAAAGTTACGTGGCACAATTGGGATGGATCCTTTAGGTAGTTTAATTGAGAGCGGTCAAACGAATTTCTCATTATCTACGTTATATGATGTTATGGCCGACATTACAAGATGGTCACACGAACATTTGCCTTATATAAAAACCATTATGATTCATGGTGAACCGTACCATCATGCCGGGGCGAACGTGGTCCAAGAATTAGCATTTGCGTTTGCTACAGCCGTTGAATATATTCGCGAACTGATGGCTCGCGGGTTAACCATCGATGAGGTTGCGCCAAACATGAGTTTTTCCTTTGCAATTGGGTCTCATTTTTTTATGGAAATTGCGAAACTGCGTGCGGCTCGACTCGTGTGGTCAAATATTATTCAAGCATTTAATGGGAACAAGGAGTCACAAAAATTAGTTATCCATGCTCGGACTTCTTATTTTACAAAGACAGTGCATGATCCTTACGTCAATATGCTTCGTTCGACTACAGAAGCTTTTGCTGCAGTCGTTGGTAGTGCCAATAGCTTGCACGTATCACCTTTTGATGAACCGATTCGACCAGCTGACGAGTTTTCCCGCCGGATTGCACGGAACACTCAACTCATTCTTCTCGAGGAATCGCATTTAGGAAAAGTGATTGATCCAGCAGGTGGCTCCTATTTTGTAGAGACGTTAACACATCAAATAGCCGAGGAAGCGTGGAAATTATTCCAGCAAATCGAAATAAAAGGTGGCATGGTTCAAGCGCTTCAAGACGGATTCGTGCAGACTGAAGTGAAAAAAGTAGCTGATAAACGTTTAGAGCAAGTAAAAATGCGGAACGAAAAAATCGTCGGTACGAATTTCTATGCAAACTTAGCTGAGCCGGTGATGAAAAAAGAAAAGTTGCAGAAAGAAAGAACGAGAGAGGTACTTAATAAAGACATCGTTAAACAATTAAAAAATGAATTTGCATCGAAACGATTCGTTAAGCCGGCTTTCACTATGGTCGAACGAAAAGCGAGTGCACAAGATATTAGGAAAGCTTTGCACAGTGAAACCCTTATCATTCAACCATTAAACCGCTGGCGGTTAGCCGAACCTTTTGAACAATTACGGGCAGCGTCCCTACAACATCTCGAAAAAACGGGTAGCCGTCCAAAAGTGGTTTTATTAAATATTGGTACAATTCCACAGTATAAACCGCGTGCGGATTTTATTACTGGTTTTTTTGAAACAGGCGGCTTTGAAGTAAAAAGTAACATTGGTCGTGAAGTCAGCGACGAAACATTGGAAGAACTCGTATCTGAAGGGACACATTTTATCATTTGTGGAACGGATGAAATGTATAAAGATTGGGTTCCAAACTTAGCAGTGAAGCTCAAAAAAGAGCATCCTTCTATCCGATTATACGTTGCTGGTAAACAAGCTCCGGATATAGAACAAGCATTCATCCTATCCGGTATTGACGGTTTTATTCATATGAAATCGAATGTTTATGAGACATTGGTTCAGTTTATGTACGATATGGGGGTGGCCATCGATGAGTAAACAGGTCGATTTTTCCAACATTTCGTTAAATCTAGTGAGTGAAAAAGTAAATGAGCAGCAATGGAAACAAGCCATTGAAGAAAAATTGAAACAATCGATAGATGATCTTCTATTTGAAACGAATGAACATATAGCCATTAAACCGTTATATACGAAAAAAGACATCGAGGGACTCGACTTTCTTGATTACATGCCTGGCATTCCTCCATATCTTCGTGGTCCATATCCGTCCATGTATATTAATCGTCCGTGGACGGTCCGTCAATACGCTGGCTTTTCAACAGCGGAAGAAAGTAATGCATTTTATCGTCGTAACTTAGCGATGGGACAAAAAGGGTTATCAGTTGCTTTTGACTTAGCTACACACCGCGGTTATGATTCCGATCACCCTCGGGTCGTAGGGGACGTCGGGAAAGCGGGAGTTGCCATTGATTCAATTTTAGATATGAAAATTTTATTTGATGGCATCCCTCTAGACCAAATGTCCGTTTCGATGACGATGAACGGAGCCGTTCTCCCGATTATGGCATTTTATATCGTTACCGCCGAGGAGCAAGGAGTTCCTCAAGAGAAATTATCAGGAACGATTCAAAACGATATTTTAAAAGAATATATGGTGCGCAATACGTACATTTATCCGCCAGAGATGTCGATGCGCATTATTGCGGATATATTTGAATACACGTCTAAACATATGCCGAAGTTTAATAGCATAAGTATTTCCGGTTACCATATGCAAGAAGCTGGAGCCCCAGCAGATCTTGAACTAGCCTATACGTTGGCTGATGGACTAGAATACGTTCGTACCGGAATAAAAGCAGGGATCGATATCGATTCGTTTGCGCCACGCCTGTCGTTCTTCTGGGCGATAGGAATGAATTATTTTATGGAAGTAGCCAAAATGCGGGCAGCCCGTGTGATTTGGGCGAAAATGATGAAATCATTTAACCCGAAAAATCCGAAGTCGTTAGCGCTCAGAACACACTCCCAAACATCTGGCTGGAGCTTGACCGAACAAGATCCGTTCAACAACGTCGTTCGAACATGTATCGAAGCGATGGCAGCAGCGCTCGGGCATACCCAATCCCTTCATACCAATGCGCTTGATGAAGCAATTGCCTTACCGACTGATTTCTCCGCACGAATTGCACGTAATACGCAATTATATTTACAAGATGAAACCAAGATTACTCAAGTGATCGATCCATGGGCGGGTTCGTACTATGTTGAAGCGTTGACAAACGAATTAATGGAACGAGCTTGGAAGCATATCGAAGAAATTGAGGAACTCGGTGGAATGGCGAAAGCGATTGACACCGGACTTCCAAAAATGCGTATTGAAGAAGCGGCCGCCAGACGCCAAGCATTAATTGATTCTGGAAAAGAAACGATTATTGGTGTAAATCGTTATCGGTTAGAAAAAGAAGACCCGATTGACATTTTAGCCATTGACAATACCGAAGTGAGAAGAAAACAAATTGAACGACTTGAGTATTTAAAGAAACATCGGAATGAAGAGGAGGTTCGTTCCGCATTAGAAAAAATTACGAATGTCGCGGCTTCCGGTGAAGGAAATTTATTAGCGTTAGCAGTAGAGGCCGCGCGTGTTCGGGCAACCCTCGGGGAAATTTCCGATGCGATTGAAAAAGTGTCCGGACGTCATAAAGCGATTATTCGTTCCATTAGTGGGGTTTACAGCTCCAACTACTCCGATGAAGAGGAAATTAAAAAGGTCCAAAAAATGACAAACGAATTTTTAGAGTTGGAAGGAAGACGACCGCGTATTTTAATTGCCAAAATGGGACAAGACGGTCATGACCGTGGAGCAAAAGTCGTGGCTACAGCCTATGCGGACATGGGCTTTGATGTCGATATTGGACCGCTTTTTCAAACTCCAGCGGAAACGGCGCAGCAAGCAATCGAAAACGACGTTCATGTCGTCGGAGTTAGCTCGTTAGCTGCTGGACATAAAACATTAGTTCCAGAGCTTATTGAAGAATTGAAAAAGCGTGGCAGAGACGATATTGTCGTCATCGTCGGTGGTGTTATTCCACCGCAAGATTATGACTTCTTGTACGAACACGGAGCTAGTGCAATTTTTGGACCAGGAACCGTTCTACCGGTGGCCGCCCAAAAAATACTCGAAGCGGTGTATGACCGTCTTGGGTATGAGGAAGTGAACGTATAACATGGGAGAAGGTCGTAAGCCGGAATGGATGGAAAACGAAACCAAGCATACAACAAGCTCGATTTTATCTGGAAAAGGACATTCAACTGGTGAATTTAAACAGAAGCGGAAGCCGTCTCGTCCAGTCATGTCGGTGGAACAATTAACGGAAGGGGTGTTACGTCAAGACCGAGCGACGTTAGCACGAGCCATCACCTTAATCGAAAGTCAAGCCGCTAAGCACTATGAGGTTGCCCAACAATTGTTGCAGCGGGTGTTACCTCATACTGGCTCTTCGATTCGCATCGGGATTTCTGGTGTGCCTGGTGCGGGAAAAAGTACGTTTATCGAAGCGTTCGGACTCTATTTGTGTGAGAAAGGATATAAGGTGGCTGTCTTAGCGGTCGATCCAAGCTCCTCGGTATCTGGAGGAAGCATTCTCGGAGACAAGACTAGAATGGAGCAACTAAGTCGTCACCCGAATGCGTTTATCCGCCCGTCTCCTTCTGGCGGAACGTTAGGAGGCGTACATCGTAAAACGAGAGAAACGATGCTGTTATGTGAAGCGGCCGGTTTTGATGTCATTTTAATTGAAACAGTCGGCGTCGGCCAAAGTGAAATCATCGTTCGCAGTATGGTCGACTTTTTCCTCCTTCTTGTGTTAACTGGTGCGGGTGATGAACTGCAAGGAATGAAAAAGGGCATAATGGAAATTGCCGATGCTATTCTAGTTAACAAAGCCGACGGATCAAACCTTCCGTTAGCGAAAAAAACAAAAGAAGAATACAATCAGTTATTACACTTTTTACAACCAGCAACAAAAGGCTGGGAAACAAGAGCGTATACATGTTCGGCGTTAACCGGGGATGGAATTGAAGACGTATGGAAAGTCATTCAACGATTTGTGGAATCAACGAAAGAATCGAATGTCTTTTTTGAACGTCGCAAAGAACAAGCCATTGAATGGATGTACACGATGATTCATGATCGGCTGCACACGACGTTTTTCCAACACCCTCGCATCCAAGAACTCCTTCCAGACGCCGAGCAATCGGTAAAGGAAGGAACCGATACAGTCACTTCCGTAGTCGATCGATTATTTTCCGCTTTTACGGATTCGTAAAATGAACACCGCTTTAAAGGCGGTGTTTTTTTATCGAAAAGAATAAATAGATGACGACTCACACCCATATTGTGATGAGTCAATAAAACTTGTCGATTGGCAAGTAGAGGTTATGCATTGTTTTGGTAATTGATAGATTGAACACTTCCTCTTGGATTCGGAAAAAAATAAGGTGTAAATGGACAATCACTCCATAATTTTTTAATAACCACGGTCCCTTTAAAATTGATAAAACACACCACTTCTTGCTACAATGAAAAATGAAATGATGACGATGTGAGGTGTAAATAAATGAACATGGATTTTAATCTTTTTATGAATGATATTGTTCGTCAAGCTCGTGAAGAAATGGTTGCGAGTGGCTATAAAGAATTGCGTACACCAGAAGAAGTAGAAGAAGCGTTTGCAAAAAAAGGAACGACGCTTGTCATGATTAACTCTGTATGCGGATGTGCTGGTGGAATTGCACGTCCAGCAGCAGCTCATGCCATTCATTACGACAAGCGTCCAGATCATTTAGTGACCGTGTTTGCTGGTCAAGACAGAGAGGCGACAGCAAAAGCACGCAGCTATTTTGAAGGATATCCGCCTTCTTCTCCATCTTTCGCTTTATTAAAAGACGGAAAAATTTGCACGATGGTAGAACGTCATGAAATCGAAGGGCATGATCCGATGTCTGTTGTTCGTAAATTACAAGAAGCGTTTGACAAATATTGTGACGAAGTATAATTTTGAAAAGGTAAATGAGGGTTCTCCTTGTTTACCTTTTTTTAGGGGCAAGATAAAGATGAAAATTGGATATCGAACGTTAAAAACATCCATTGGGACGGCTATTTCCATTTGGCTAGCCCAGCAATTCGGCTTAGTAAACTACGTATCTGCTGGGATTATTACGATTTTGTGTATTCAAATAACCAAGAAAAAATCGCTTTTTGCGGCATGGACACGATTGGTAGCGTGCCTAGTCGGAATGGGCTTTTCATTTTTATTTTTCGAAGGGATTAGCTATCATCCCATAGCCATTGGAATTATGTTGCTCTTTTTCATCCCGACAGTTGTTATGCTGAAAGCGAAGGAAGGGATTGTGACAAGTAGCGTCATAATATTACATATATACGATTATGGGGATGTATCGAGAGATCTGATTCTTAATGAGCTTGGACTTATCATCATTGGGATTGGCGTGGCGTTAATCGTCAATATGTATATGCCAAGTGTTGAAAAAGATTTAATCGATTATCAAGAAAAAATCGAACGGAACTTCCAGAAGATTTTCCAAGAAATCGTCACCTACTTACGGACAAATGAAAGCGATTGGGACGGAGAAGAAATTACAGAGACGAGTGAATTACTGGCGAAAGCCAAATCTCTTGCATTCCGGGACGTGGAAAATCACGTCCTACGAAAAGAAAATTTGTATTACAAATACTTTCATATGCGGGAAAAGCAATTTGAAATCATCGAACGCGTACTTCCGCTTATTACATCGATTCGAGCAACAGTTGAGCAGGGAAAGATGATTGCTGATTTTATTGAAGAATTAAGCCAAAATATCCATCCCGGAAATACCGCTCTTATTTACTTACAAAAGCTATATAAAATGAAAGCCCAATTTGAACAAATGGACCTCCCTAAAACAAGGGAAGAGTTTGAAACACGAGCCGCCTTAGTCCAGTTTGTAAAAGAAATGGAACAGTATTTGCTTATAAAAAGTTCTTTTCAAGGGATTCCGGATAAACGAAGAAAACGGAGGAAACAATAAGCAAAAAAGGAGGGCACCTCGTGAAGTGGCTTATTGCTTTTTGCTTGTTCCTATCTTCACCGATTTGGCCATTAGGGAAAAATCCGTTACCGGGAGATCCCTTCATTATTGTCAATAAACGAACGAATGAGCTGGCGTATATCGATGAGGGAGCGATTCAGTGGATTACAAAAGTTGCGACAGGAAAAGAGAAAGAAATGACTCCGGAAGGCCTGTTTACCGTTATCGTAAAAGCGAAAAATCCATATTATCGAAAGAAAAATATTCCTGGAGGACACCCGGATAATCCATTAGGAACACGGTGGATCGGATTTGACGCTCATGGTACGGACGGGAGAATTTACGGTATCCACGGAACAAAAGATCCAACATCCATTGGAAAATATGTATCACAAGGATGTATTCGCCTGTTGAACGAGCATGTCGAGTATTTGTATGACAAAATCCCCCTCGGGACGAAAATTCTCATCGTAAATTCAGATAAAACCATCTCCGAACTAGGTATACAATATGGGGCATTACCATCGATTCCATAAAAAAAAGACCACTAAAGGAAAAAGTATCCTCTAGTGGTCTTTTTGTATTAAAAGAACATCGTTAGTCCCATAAGTACTGTTGACGCAATCATCGCAAAAAGCATGAGATAGACAATCACTTTTTGAATCTTTTTATTGGACATACTCATCTCTCCTGACATGAATCCTCCCTTTTATTTTACTTAGGGGCTCAAGGTTTGACAAGCATTGTTCATGGAGTGAATTGGAAGCGTATTTAAGAAGGAATTTCGACATAATTATCGAATATTTTTAAATAGTATATTTTTTATGAAAAAATGAAGTTATCGACAACAAAGGGGGACTTCGGATGATCAAAAAAGTCGATCATATCGGCATTGCCGTTTCTTCGATTGAAGAGGCATTACCGTTATATACCGATGTGTTACAGCTTCGGCTTATCAGAATAGAAGAAGTCGAATCGGAAGGGGTAAAAGTCGCCTTTATTGACGGGGGAAATGTCAAGCTCGAATTGTTAGAGCCGCTACATGAGCAAAGTACGATTTACACCTTTCTGCAAAAGCGGGGGGAAGGGATTCATCATATCGCATTTGGGGTTTCATCCATTCAAGAACGAATTAATGAATTGAAAACAAAAGGCGTTCGAATGATTCATGACGCTCCGAAAAAAGGTGCCCAAGGAGCGGATGTTGCCTTTATCCATCCGAAATCAACGAATGGCGTTTTATATGAACTTTGCGAGAAACTCAACAAAGGGGAGACGGAATAATGACGGATATTTACGATAAAATAAACGAACTGTACGATCGTCGCCGCGAAGTCGAGCTTGGTGGTGGAGATGAAAAAATAGCGAAACAGCATGAAAAAGGAAAATTGACCGCAAGAGAACGGATTGAATTACTACTAGATCCAGGGTCATTTGTCGAATTAAATCCGTTTATTGAACACCGCTGTTCCGATTTTGGATTAGACAAACTGAAAGGACCTGGGGATGGGGTCGTCACTGGTTACGGAAAAGTAAACGGTCGTCCAGTCTATTTGTTTTCTCAAGATTTTACCGTCTTCGGTGGGGCGTTAGGGGAAATGCATGCGAAAAAAATTGCTCATGTAATGGATTTAGCAGCGAAAAACGGGGCGCCTTTTATTGGGTTGAACGACTCCGGTGGGGCGCGCATTCAAGAAGGAGTTGTCTCATTGGACGGGTATGGGCATATTTTTTATCGTAACTCGATCTATTCGGGAGTCATTCCTCAGATTTCGGTTATTATGGGACCTTGTGCGGGTGGTGCTGTGTATTCACCAGCTATTACCGATTTCGTTTTTATGGTTGATAAAACGAGTCAAATGTTTATTACTGGACCAAAAGTCATTGAGACGGTAACTGGAGAAAAGATTACCCCAGAGGACTTAGGGGGCTCGAAGGTTCATAATACCATTAGCGGAAACGCCCATTTCCGAGCCGAATCAGAAGAAGAAGTCTTACAAATGGTTCGGACACTATTAAGTTATTTACCTCAAAACAATCAGGAAAAACCACCTCTTTACGACTACGAGGAGAGCGATGATTACCGCCCTGATTTACCGGACGTTGTTCCGTTTGATGCTGTTCGTCCGTACGATGTCCGAAACGTCATTGAGCAAGTGGTTGATGAAAAATCGTTTTTTGAAATTCATCGCGAGTTTGCCAAAAATATTGTCGTTGGTTTTGCACGGATCAAAGGCGAGCCAGTCGGTCTTGTGTGCAATCAACCAAAATTTATGGCAGGTGGTCTCGATATCGATTCATCGGATAAAGCGGCCCGTTTTATTCGATTCTGCGATTCGTTCAATATTCCGATCATTACATTTGAAGATGTGACCGGATTTTTCCCTGGCGTTAAACAAGAGCACGGGGGAATCATTCGTCACGGGGCAAAAATTTTATATGCGTATTCCGAAGCTACTGTTCCAAAAATCACCGTGATTTTACGAAAAGCATACGGGGGAGCGTATGTGGCTCTTAATAGTAAATCGATTGGAGCGGACCTTGTATTTGCTTGGCCGAATGCTGAAATTGCCGTGATGGGACCACAAGGAGCGGCGAATATTATTTTTGCGAAAGAAATTCAAAAAGCAGATGATCCCGAAGCTTTAAGACAACAAAAAATCGAAGAATATAAAGAAAAGTTTGCTAACCCATATGTAGCTGCTTCTCGGGGAATGGTGGACGATGTTATTGACCCAAGGGATACGCGCATAAAACTCATTCAAGCGTTAGAGATGATGCGTAACAAACAAGAATCACGTCCCACAAAAAAACATGGAAATATACCGTTGTAAGGTATTTGTATGAATCTTCAATTCACGATATACTGGAATCGTGAATACATAATTTGGAGGTTCATAGTATGGTGAATCAAGAGCGGTTAATAAACGAATTTTTAGAACTTGTACAAATCGATTCCGAAACGAAACACGAAGGCGATATTGCCAAAGTATTAAAACAAAAATTTGAGGCGCTTGGTTTACATGTTATTGAAGATGATACGACAGCGAAAACCGGTCATGGCGCAGGAAACTTAATTTGTACGCTCGAGGGTACAAAAGAAGGAGTTGACCCGATTTACTTTACATCCCATATGGATACAGTTGTACCTGGAAAAGGTGTGAAGCCGTCGATTAAAGACGGATATGTTATAACAGATGGAACAACGATTTTGGGGGCTGATGATAAAGCGGGTTTGGCGGCAATGCTTGAGGCAATCCGTGTATTAAAAGAACAAAACATCGCTCATGGAACGATTCAATTTATTATCACAGTTGGCGAAGAGTCTGGTCTTGTGGGAGCAAAAGCATTAGATTCGTCACTCATTAAAGCGAAGTTTGGTTACGCACTTGATAGCGACGGAAAAGTCGGTAATATTGTAGTGGCTGCACCAACGCAAGCAAAAATTAAAGCAGTCATTCTTGGGAAAACAGCTCATGCGGGAGTTGCACCAGAACGAGGAGTTTCTGCGATTACAATTGCTGCTAAAGCAATTGCCCAAATGCCGCTTGGCCGTATTGATGAGGAAACAACTGCGAACATCGGCCGCTTTGAAGGAGGTACACAAACAAATATTGTTTGTGACCGTGTCGATATTTTAGCAGAAGCACGCTCCTTAGTGCCAGAAAAAATGGAAGCACAAGTGGCGAAAATGAAAGAAGCGTTTGAAAAAGCTGCTGAGGAAATGGGCGGTAAAGCAGAAGTGGACGTGGAAGTCATGTACCCTGGCTTTAAGTTTGGCGAAGGTGACCACGTTGTCGAAGTAGCTCGAAAAGCTGCTGAAAAAATTGGTCGTTCGTGTGAGCTTCTTCACAGCGGCGGCGGCAGCGATGCGAATGTCATTGCCGGATTTGGTATTCCGACAGTTAACTTGGCGGTTGGATATGAAGAAATTCACACAACAAACGAACGAATGCCAATTGAAGAATTAGTAAAAGTAACGGAAATGGTTGTAGCAATCGTTGAAGAAGTAGCGAAATAAGGGTAAAATATGAAGGGCATCCAATCGTTGGATGCTCTTTGTTATTACAAAATGGTTTAAATAGCCAATTTATAGTATCATAAGGAATATAGAAATAGTATTTTAGGGGGAGCGGTGAATGGAAATCAATAAAGCAGTTGTGTTCCAAGTGAAGAATGAACAATATGCGGTACCAGTCGAAAATGTAATTTCTATAGAAAAAATGAGTTCACCGACATTGATACCGCAAATGCCAGGTTACATGCTTGGAGTTGTGCGTATTCGCGGGGAGTTAGTTCCTGTTTTAGATACAATGAAAATTTTATATGGCTGTTCATATGCAGAAACAGAAAAAACGAGAATGATTGTTGTGACTACCGAGGATTTATCTGTTGCTTTAATCGTTGATGACGCCAAAGAGATCATCGATATTCCTAAAGATGCGATTAAACAAATCAATCTGCTTGCATACCGTCAAACACCGTATTTTATCGGCGTGGCAAGCCTACCTGAACGCCTTATTACCTTGATTGACCCAAGCAAGCTATTCGAAAGCTTAGACGGAGTAAACGAGATTAAAGAACATATTTTAAGCCACCAATAAGGTGGTTTTCTTTATGATCATCTAATGTAGGACCATATGAAGTTTTTAAAAAAGAATATGCAAAATACAATAAGAAACCTGCCTTGTTCCTGGCGGATATTATTAATTGCCAAACTGTTTGTTTTCTTTACCCGAATATTGGTTAAGATAGTATGAAGAGAATGCTTTATGATACACAACACTGGGTAAAGGATGGATCAAATCGTGTCAACATCTGCAAACAAGAAACGCGTTATTATGCTGATTATTGATACTTTAATGTATCCGCCTCTAGAAAAGGCAGTGAAAGAGGGAGCAGCTCCTGCATTTAAATTTTTTATGGATAATGGAAGGGTATTTCCAAATATCGTGAGCCCTTTTCCGACGATGTCTGTAACTGTAGACAGTTCACTGCTAACGGGTACGAATGCGAATATTCATAAGATTCCTGGGTTAGTATGGTTTCATGATAAAGAAAAGCGGCTAATTAATTACGGAAGTCATATAAGGGAACTTATCAAGCTTGGCATCACCCAATCAATGAAGGACATTTTATATAATATAAACAATCAGCATTTAAACAAAGAAATTAAAACAATCCATGAAGAATTGTCTAGTAGAGGAAAAATAACGGCTTCGATCAATGCTCTCATTTATCGTGGAAATACAGAGCATAATTTAAAATTGCCAAGGTTACTAACAATTTTTACATCTTTGAATCATGAGTTGAAGACAAAAGGAAGTCAACTGTTTACATATGGCTCCTTTTCTAAGCTCAGTCCTTTGAAAAGATATGGATACTTTTGGCAAAAATGTGGGTTTAATGATCGCTTTTCTGCCCAAGAGTTAAAATACCTTATTAAAACGGATTCTCTACCTTCTTTTACCATCGTTTATTTTCCAGATATGGATAAAATTATCCATAAAAATGGTCCTATGGAAATAAAGGGAATTCACAAAGTAGACAAGCAGCTGCAAAACGTATTGGATTGTTATGATTCTTGGGAGGAAGCTTTAAAAGATAATTATTGGATTATAATGGGAGATAACGGTCAAGCGCCAATTGATTCTGATCGGAACAAAGCCTTAATTGATTTAAGACAATCCCTTCGTTCTTATCAAATAATGACATTAAAAGATGGGGTTAAAGATAGGGACGAAGTTGTTCTCGGTGTTAATGAACGAATGGCCTTTATTTATACATTAAATCCTGAACATGCGCCACTATCGGATCTCGCGAAAACGTTACAAATGGACGAAAGAGTTGATGTCATTGCTTGGATGGAAAAAGAATCTGTTCACGTCATATCTGGAGTTCAACAGGGAAAATTCATTTTTAAACCAAATGGAACATTGGTTGATGAGTATGAACAATCGTGGGATATAGAAGGAGATTTAGGAATTTTGAATCTTACCGTTAAGAACAATAAGATTATTTATGATGAATATCCGGATGCACTGGCCCGATTGTACAGCTCGCTTACTTCTCATGAAGGAAATTATCTTGTTGTAAGTGCCAAACCAGGATTTGAATTTATCGGTGAAGGTTCCCCGACTCATGTGGGAGGAGCAAGCCATGGTGGACTTCATAAACAAGACTCACTAGTATCGATGATTGTAACTGGTACTAACTCGTCCCCAAGACATTTACGCATTATTGACTTAAAAGATTGGATTTTAACACTTCTTGATTGAGGTAGATAACAATACAAATATAATCACGAATATCCAAAAAATAACACCTCGATTACAAGGTGTTATTTTTAAAATGGAAATATGTTTCTTTTCAGTGGTAATTCAGTGTTGCTTTTAATGGTAAATGGTCGGAAGCATTTGGGGTTTTGGTGAAGATTTCTGCTTTAATGACTTGAAAATGGTGGCTAACAAATATGTAGTCTAACCTAACTCTTGGATGAAGGGAAGGATAAGTATGTCCTGCTCCAATACCGGCTATATACCAAGCATCTTGAGTTTCACGCGTCATTTTTCTCCATCCTCTTGATCCAGGCATCATATTCCAGTCCCCCATGATAATAAAAGGATAAGAATAGTTGCTGAGCCTATTTAAAATAAAATCCGTCTGCTTTTTGTGTAGATAGGGGTTAATACTTAGGTGAGTAACATTAACCAAAACCAGCTGATTGTTAATTTGAATCGTTGCTTCAAGCAAAGATCTTCCTTCAATGACTCCAGATATCAAATCAAACAAATAGCTGTTTTTTGCAACAATAGGATATCGGGACAACAAGGCATTTCCATATTGCCGCACTTTTGACATAGTTTTAGGTTTTAAGGAAAGGGAAGGGCTAAAAGCATAGTTCATGTTTAATTGTTTGGCAAGCCAGCTAATTTGGTCCTCAAAATAACTCCGCTTGGAAAAATGTTTATCCACCTCGTTAAGACCAATAATATGGGCATTACTTTTTTCAATCACTTCAGCGATTCTATATAGATCCACTTTAAGATCCATACCTTTGCCATGATGAATATTAAAAGTCATAACCTTAATTTCCAAGCTGCTTCTCTCCTCTAAGTTCATTTGCGTTATTGTCATATATTTGTATGCAATTTCAAAAATATTTTTATTAATGATGACTTTAAGTAAGATGGCAGGAGAATTGATTTTCTTGTTAAATCAGTTATATAACTAAAAAAGTAGGATCAAATCGCTACATATGAAAAAAGGGCGAGATACTGCTGTACCTGTTAGCCTCTCCCCTTTTTACAAGTCAAGACAAATGAACCTATTCATTATTGCTAAAATTGCACGGGTCCTCATATTACATAACGTACATTGGAACATGAAGTGCTAAACAAATGTTTATTGTTTTTTTGTCTTACTTGACTAAATGATAAATAAATTTTGCTGGTTCAACTGGAGATAAGTTTCTGTGATACTCATCAAGTTTTGAAAAATAATTGGATAAATGCTCTGAATGTAGGATGTGGATTAGCTGTTCTGAAATGTTCTCCATCTGATACCACTCTTGAAAATCAAAAACAATTCCTAATTCTTTTAATTGCTGAAGATTAATTTCTTCCTGACCGGGTAGAGCATGGTAAACAAAAATCGGGAGCTTTTTAAATAAGCATTCACTAACGGTTACTCCGCCTGGTTTTGTAATAATGAAATCAACTTGATTATATAATTTATTCATCTCTTCACGAGAAGAGATGTAAGGAAAAGGTGTAATTTTTGGATGATTCATATGGATCAATTGTTCATATATACATCTATTTTTACCACATAGTACGTAATAATTTATTTGGTCATCTGTAGGGATTTTTTCGAGTAGTTTTGCTAAAGCCCCGACCCCTAAGCTTCCCCCGGAGATTAAGCCACAGTACGTTTTTTTTGTGTATCGATGATTATTTGTGTTTTTCGTTATTTTCGGGTGAATGGGAATTCCAGTTACAAAAATGCGGCTTTTATGAACCCCTTTTTTCTGTAAAAATTCCTTCATATACGGATGGCTAACAAAATGATAGTCAATTTCCTCAGTCCCCCAAAGCTGATGAATAAAGTAGTCTGTATATACATTAATGACTGGTATCTTTAATTCACCGACTGCTTTCAATCTGCTTAGTAAATAGGAAGGTAGCGCATGAGTACATATAATTACATTCGGGTTTGTTTCAGAAATCAACTTTTTTAAATGATTAAGAAATAGAACCTCATAATGTGGAAACGTTTTCGTTTTACTCAATTCGCTAAACAGCGATTGACGGTACATTATGCTATAAGTTTTTGGAAATAGATCAATCCATTGTAGATAAAATTGTGAAATAAAAGATTCCATCTTTCCGAATCTTGATGATAATAATTCAATTTTTTCGCATTGTATATGAGGATCAAGTAGAAGTAATCCCTCTTTTAAGGCATCTGCCGTTTGATGATGACCGGATGGAAATTGTAGTAATGGAAGAAAAAGAACCCTTTTCATAAATACTCACCTAAAATAGATATAGTTATTAAAAAGTGTTTGTCATTTTTGGATAGTTATTCGATAAGCCCAATCCTTTTTTTTCTATTAATAAAACGACCTTGAGTGCTAAACACTTTAATATAATGAAAGGAAGAAAAGGAGAAGGGTGTTGTAATGGTAAAGATGAAACAATGTTTTCTTGCCATTTGGAGTGTATTAGATCCGATTTATTATTTTTGTTCACGGCTTGAATACGTTCAGGACAAATCAAAAAATCGAGATATTTTTCGGGTTCGGCTGACGAAGTATAAAGGAAGAGACATCATGCTCTCTGATGGTACACATATCACCCAAAATGATCTCCTTATAAAAATTCATTTGCATAACATTCGTTTAGTTAACGAACTCACTCGTTTGAATAGTGAAATTAAAAAGGGGAGACTTATCTATGAACAGGTAAAAAGAGGGTTGCCGAACCTTGCAATATATTTACAACGTCATGAACAATTTGCCAATATTAAGGGGATTATCGGAATCACGGTTTTAAATAAAGGTAGTGAGCGATTAGGATTTGAAACGTTTTCCATCATTAATCCTTTTTATAAATGGTACAAACAAATGACAATTGTTCCTATGTATCTTATTTCTATATCCCGTTTAGACAGTTTTAGGAGACCACCAAAATATTTATTTATGTCAAAAGATAAATTGATCAAATTATACGGCTGCCAATCCGACCAGTAATTCCAGCTTATCTCTTCCCCTTTTAACAATCCTAAACTGTAGATAAAGAAGGATCATAATGAAATCAAAAAATCTTAGAAAAACATCATAATTTTAAAAAATAAAGGGAACGTAAAAAACAAAAGAACGATGATTTATTGATAGGGAATTTTTCTACAATGTTTTTGGTGCGGAATAAAAATCGTTCCTAGTTCCAGTACTCCTTGTAGCATTATTGCTAGAAGGTAACGTTTTTTCAGCAAGTAAGAAAAAAATGAACGCGCTTTCAACTTACGTAAAATCCAGCATAATACTTGATATTGTAAAATGGGCATGGTATGTTCTTTCATGATAAAGAAAATATAAAAGGACAGAAAGGAACGTTTCACAATGGCAAAACAACAAATCGGTGTAATCGGTTTAGCCGTCATGGGGAAAAACCTTGCATTAAATATTGAAAGCAGAGGTTACTCCGTAGCGGTATACAACCGTTCGCTCGAAAAGACAGATGAGTTTTTAAAAGAAGCAGCAGGAAAAAATGTTGTGGGTACATACAGCATTGAAGAATTTGTTAACTCGCTTGAAAAACCGCGTAAAATCTTATTGATGGTAAAAGCTGGAGCGGCGACGGATGCAACGATTGAACAATTAAAGCCGTACTTAGAGAAAGGTGACATTTTAATTGACGGTGGAAATACGTATTTCAAAGACACGCAACGCCGCAACAAAGAGTTAGCGGAGTTAGGTATTCATTTTATCGGCACAGGCGTTTCCGGCGGTGAAGAAGGAGCATTAAAAGGGCCATCTATCATGCCAGGTGGCCAAAAGGAAGCACATGAGCTTGTTCGTCCGATTTTTGAAGCAATTGCCGCAAAAGTTGATGGTGAGCCGTGCACAACATACATCGGTCCTGACGGAGCAGGACATTATGTAAAAATGGTTCATAACGGTATTGAGTACGGAGACATGCAGCTAATCGCGGAATCTTACTTTTTACTAAAACATGTACTCGGTTTAAGCGCCCAAGAGCTTCATCAAGTGTTTGCGGAATGGAATAAAGGAGAGCTAGATAGCTACTTAATTGAAATTACAGCGGATATTTTCACGAAAATAGATGAAGAAACCGGAAAACCACTTGTTGATGTCATTTTAGATAAAGCGGGACAAAAAGGAACAGGAAAATGGACAAGCCAAAGCGCTCTTGATTTAGGCGTTCCACTTCCAATTATTACGGAATCCGTTTTCGCTCGTTTCATTTCTGCGTTAAAAGACGAGCGCGTTCATGCATCCAAACTATTAAAAGGACCAGAAACAAAACCGTTTACTGGTGACCGTGAAGCATTTATTGAATCGGTTCGTAAAGCCCTTTACATGAGTAAAATTTGTTCATATGCCCAAGGTTTTGCCCAAATGAAAGCAGCTTCTGATGAGTACGGCTGGGATCTAAAATACGGAGATATTGCGATGATTTTCCGTGGTGGTTGTATCATTCGTGCGCAATTCTTACAAAAAATTAAAGATGCTTACGATCGTGATCCACAGCTTCCAAACTTATTACTCGATCCATACTTCAAAGAAATCGTTGAGTCTTATCAATCTGCGTTACGTGAAATCATTTCCGTGGCGGTGCAATTCGGTATTCCAGTTCCATGTTTTTCAGCTGCTCTATCCTACTATGACAGCTATCGCATGGAAACATTACCCGCGAACCTCATTCAAGCACAACGCGATTACTTCGGTGCGCATACGTATGAACGAGTAGATAAAGAAGGTATTTTCCATACCGAATGGATATCCAAGTAAGAAGTTTAAAAAATCCCCTGATGGTCTTTTTGACGGTCAGGGGATTTTTTCTGTTTATAAAGAGAAAAGGTACGGTTCGAATTTTTTGAAAATTGTTCAAATGTATGTTATGGTAACATAATATTGAACAAAACAAGTCTTCAAACTCACACCATAACGCTGTTTTGAATATCGGAGGTTATATAGTTGGCTACGATTGAGGATTTTTTGAAAATAGATATTCGAGTCGGGACGGTTATAAATGCGGAACCATTTCCTGAAGCACGAAAACCGGCCATCAAATTAGTGATTGATTTTGGAGAGTTGGGAATAAACGTTCATCGGCACAAATTACTCGAAGATACGAAAAAACAACTGATTGGACGTCAAGTCATAGCTGTTGTAAACTTTCCCCCGCGTCGAATTGCTGGATTTAAATCCGAAGTGTTGGTTCTGGGAGGTGTCCCTGAAGAAGGGGATGTCGTGCTGTTAAACCCGACGAGAAGGTGAAAAATGGGACACCAATTGCCTAGCATCCATACGAATTTAAAAACAATCAGGCGATAGTTAAAAAGATTCTCTACTTCTTTTGCTACCGACCTAATGACTTCTAGTAAGTATTATTAGTTTTTTCATAAAATGTTTGGATCATTTGTTTACGCTTCATGAATAAAAGAAAAAGCCACATTAGCCATTCGTGCTACAATGAAAAAGCCGCCAACGATACACGTCTCGAATCTCTTCTTCTCCGGATTGGGGATGGAGTCATCGTTTCACGGGTGGTTTCAAAAAGAGAGTAAATGACAGCAAAAGCGCTTGGACTATCCAAGCGCTTTTGCATTACCCATTGAGTTCGTCTAACAGTAAAATACGAGCAGGTGCCGCATCTGTTCCGACGAGTTTTAGCGGAGCAGCGACCATAAAGTACGTGTTTGCTTCAACGTCTTTTAACCGTAAGCCTTCAATAATAATCACGCCGTTTTTCATTAACGTTTGATGGGTCGGATGCCCCGGTTGGGCACGTTCAATTCCTAGTGCATCAATGCCTACGCCAGCGATTTCTTTTTCCGCTAAATAGGCTGCTGCATCTTCAGCCACATAAATAAACTCAAAATTAAATTGTTCGTCAAATGAATTCTTCGTTTTAAAAAGGACGAAATCACCATTTTCAATTGGAAGGGATTCAATGTCTTTTTTTGTAATCTTCTCTTCTACATGGGTGAGGTCGAATACTTTACACGGTCGAACGAGTTTTTCGATACCGATCGTTTCGATCGTTTCGCCATCGTTCATCATATGCAATGGTGCATCGACATGCGTTCCTGTATGCACATCTAGGCTAATACGAGATTCAGTGACGTGCGCATTCGTCACCGTTGTAATTTTTGGCTGCTTTTCTTCTTTATTTTTGTAAACAGGCATACCTTCAAAAATAGGAGCCGTTACGTCGTAAATCTTCACGCGTATCTCCTCCTTATTTGGACTGAACTTCAAAATCAGACACCGGCCACCAATGAAAGCCATCTTTGGCTAATAATTCGTCGGCTGCTTTTGGTCCCATGGTGCCAGCTGCATAATTCGGGAATTTCTCTTCGCGTGTAGATTCCCAAACTTTAGAAATTTCGTCTACAAAGCTCCATGACAGGGCCACTTCATCCCAATGCGTGAAGTTCGTGGCATCTCCGCGCATACAGTCATAGAGAAGTTTTTCATACGCTTCTGGGGTGTTCATTCCGTCAATACTGTTGTTTGCAAAATCAAGTTTAACTGGCGTTGTTTCCATGTTTTGACCCGCTTTTTTCGCATTTAAATGAAGGGTAATACCTTCTTCTGGTTGAATGTGAATCACCAGTAAGTTTGGCGACAACGGCTGGTCCATTTTATAGTACAAGTTCATCGGAATATCTTTAAATTGAATGACAATCTTCGTTGATTTCGCGGACATCCGTTTACCTGTTCGTATGTAGAATGGAACACCTGCCCAACGGAAGTTATCGATCATGAGTTTTCCAGCAACAAATGTTTCCGTATTGGATTCTGGGTCGACGTTTGCTTCCTGGCGATACCCTGGAACCATTTCATTCCGAATCGCACCTGGTCCGTATTGGCCACGCACAAAGTATCGATGAACGTCCTCCCCTTTAATTGGGCGAAGCGCGCGGAGAACTTTCACTTTTTCGCTTCGAATTTCGTCTGTTGTTAAGCGAATGGGTGGTTCCATTGCGAGTAGGGCGACCATTTGTAACATATGGTTTTGTACCATATCGCGAAGCGCCCCGCTTTTGTCATAATAACGTCCTCGTTCTTCGACACCTAACACTTCGGAAGAGGTAATTTGAATGTTCGAGATAAACCGGTTGTTCCAAAGAGGTTCAAACAGAGCGTTGGCGAAGCGAATCACTTCGATGTTTTGTACCATTTCTTTTCCTAAATAATGGTCAATTCGATAAATTTCGTCCTCGGAGAATACTTCTCGTATTTGATTATTTAATTGTTTAGCGGACTCTAAGTCATGACCGAACGGCTTTTCAATAACGAGACGTTTAAAGCCATTCGTAGCAGTTAACCCATCCGCTTTTAAATGCTCGGTAATCGTACCGAAAAATTCAGGTGCCATCGCCAAGTAGAAAATACGGTTTCCGTTTAAATCGTATTGGACGTCTAACTTATTGGCTAGCTCATTAAGTTGAACGTATGAGCTCGAATCGGTCACGTCAATGGATTGGTAATAAAAATGTTGAACAAATGACTCAATATCTTCTGCCTGACCTAATGAGGTAAGAACAGAATCTTGAACATGTTGTTGAAACTGTTCCTGAGACCATGGACGTCTGGCAACGCCAATGACCGCAAATTTGTTCCCGATTTTTCCTTTCCGATATAAGTGGAAAAGGGATGGGAATAATTTACGTTTCGCTAAGTCACCAGTTGCTCCAAAGATGATGATGAGTGATGTTGGCTTTTCCATTTTCACGTTAAGAAACCTCGCTTTATTTATCTTTAGAAGTCAAACTTGGCTAGGTAACAAATGAAGATATATAACGTATTTCATTTTATCGGTTAATGATGGAAAGCGCAAATAGAATGAACGTCTAACGTCATTAATTAGAGTGGATGGGAATAATTTGAAAAATAATAATATTATAAAATGAAAATTATGAAATAAATTTATTAATATATTTCATAAAATATTGTAGTTCTCTTTTTCATAGTGTAAGATGGAAGGGTAAGGGGGAATGGAAAATGGGCATTTCATTAAAAAACGTCCAAAAAGTATACAAAAGTGGGGATGTAGCTGTTCAGGCGTTAAAAAATGTATCTGTTCACATACCAGAAGGAACGATTTCGGTTATTTTAGGACCTTCAGGGTCTGGAAAGTCGACGTTGTTAAACGTCATTGGTGGAATTGACCGGCCAACAGAAGGAGAAGTTCACGTTTTTCATGAACCAGTTCACGAATTAACCGATCAACAATTAACGGAATATCGTCGGAAACATGTTGGCTTTATTTTTCAATCATACAATCTTATTCCGACATTAACGGTATACGAAAATGTGGAAGTAGGAGCGGAAATTAGCAAAGCACCGCTTTCGATTGATGAAGTGTTAAAAGGTGTCGGTATGTATGATAAAAAAGATAAGTTCCCGCAACAATTAAGTGGAGGGGAACAACAACGGGTCGCGATTGCACGAGCGCTTGTGAAAAATCCACGGTTGTTACTGTGTGATGAACCAACCGGTGCATTAGATGAAGAAACCGGGAAAAAGATTTTACGTTTATTACAAGATGTTCACAAGCAATATGGCACCACGATTTTAATCATTACCCATAACCCTGGAATTAGTGCGATGGCCAATTGGGTCGTCAAAATGAAAAGTGGGGAATTGGTGGAATGTATCGAAAACGTACATCCAATTTCGGCGGAGAAGGTGGACTGGATATGAAAAAGCTGTCCAAAAGCGTTCTTCGCGAGATGAAAAAAAGTAAATTTCAATATAGTGGGGCGATTGTTCTTCTTTCATTAGCGGTGTTGCTTTATGTGATGTTATACACAGCCATTCATACGTTAGAGCAAAGCAATGAGCAGTTTATGAACGATTATGTGCAAGAAGATTTTCATGTGATTACCGGCATTCCACTGTCAGATGAGCAAATGGATCAGTTGGAACAACAATATGATGTCGTATTGGAAGAACGAAAACAAAAAGATCTTTCCATCGATAAAGGAAAGTCCCTTCGTATTTTTACGATTTCTGAGAACGTGAATGTGCCGTATGTGGAAGAAGGAGAGTTACCAACAGAAGAAAATGAAATCGCACTTGCCCAATCGTATGCTACGATGAATGAGCTAAATGTTGGGGATACGCTTACATTGGGTAATCAGGAATGGACGATATCCGGGACGATCTATTTACCGGATTATGTCTATATGTTAAAAAACTTAAATGACTTGTTTCAAGATCCGGCGTCATTTGGTATTGCCCTTGTAAACGATCAAGGATTTGAACGACTGCCGGGTGAAGAGGTGACCTTTTACTCAGGCTATTGGAGTCAGAACGAACCACTAGACGAGTTCAAAGATACGCTATCTTCTTATACTCCCATCATTTTATGGGTCAATAGTGACGAAAACCCGCGGATTTCTTATATTGAAACAGAAATCGAAGGAGTAAAAACAACAACGACTGTCTTCCCGCTTTTTATCGGCACAATCGTCGTTTTCATGGTTATGATTCTATTAAAACGGCGCTTGGAGCTACAACGGAGTCAATTAGGAACCCTTCTTTCCATCGGCTATCGGAAGGGAGAACTCATCCGTTCGTTTCTGTTATATCCACTCATCGTCAGTTTGATTGGAAGTATACTCGGCATCGTTAGCGGTTGGTTGCTTTCCGTTCCGATTACGGAAGTGTATAGACAATTTTTTAATATTCCGTTGCTTGGAAATTTTTATGTATATGGAGAAGCACTCGGTATCGCCTTTCTATTACCAGTTGCTTTTCTGTGCTTGACAAGTGCTGGTATCGTGGCTAAACAGCTTCAAAAATCGCCAATTGATTTGTTAAGGCCACCTATGTTTCATGTGAAAGGCTATCGACGTTTTACTTTTCCGTTCCGATTGAAAAAATTTTCGACACGCTTTCGATTACGGATGCTCACGCGAAATATCGGACGTGCGCTGTTATTAAGTTTTGGAATCATTTTTTCAACGATGTTATTAATGTTCGGCATTATTTCGATGAATTCGATGGATACGTTACTAAACAAAACATATAAAGAAAGTTTAACTTACGATTATGCCTACTATTTTCAAAAACTTCAACAAGCGGAAGAGCCACAAGGTGATGAGTTCTCGTTTGGGGAAGGAAAAATTCGTGCGATCAATGGGAATAACCTCAACGATGAACGCACCGTTCAAGTGTATGGTATTGATTCATCAACGGAACTACTTCGTTTAAAAAATAAAGAAGGAGAAGATTTGCTTCCGGATTTAAAAGAGGGAGCCATTATCACGAAAACGCTTGCGTATGCCCTTAATCTTCACGAAGGGGACGAATTAAACGTATGGAGTGAATCGAGTCAGCAGTCGTTAACGATTACAATTCAAGGAATAGCGGAAATTTATGCCGGTACATTTATTTACTATGATCGTCAAATGGTCAATGAGTGGTTACAATATCCCGAAGGTTCATATGTAGGGTTATGGACGAAACAGCCGTTACCAGACTCCAAAGGCGTTTATATGATTGAGTCGAAAGAAGATATTATTCAATCCTTTACATCTTTAATGGAGCCGATGCGCTATTCGTTGCTTATTATGTCACTGCTTGCCTTTATTATTGGTGGAATTATCGTCTCGTTAATTACAAATTTAATTATTGAAGAAAATACGACAACCATTTCCCTCATGAAAATAATCGGTTATCGTCATCAGTCGATTGCGTCACTGATTCTCAATATTTACACACCTGTTGTCGTCATCAGTTACTTCATCGGTGTACCTATTTCCCTATATAGCGTCGATACGTTAATTCGTTCCATCGCCGATGAAACGAATTATGCGTTACCAGTTGGAGTGGATTACTTCTTCGTGCTCGTTGGGTTGCTGGTTATTTTCGTTTCCTATTATGCATCGTTAACTTTAAGTCGACGGAAGCTGAAAAAAGTTTCCTTACAAGAAGTATTAAAGGGACAAGAACGGTAAGGTTTATGGTATGATGTTGACAGTACGTATAAGCAGGAGGGTTTTTCTTGAAAGTGTTTTTTCTTGGTACGGGAGCAGGTGTCCCGGCGAAATTGCGCAACGTGTCTTCTATAGCCTTGAAGCTCCTTGAAGAACGGGGCGCAATTTGGCTCTTTGATTGCGGGGAAGCGACTCAACATCAAATCCTACACACGACGATTAAACCGCGTCGAATCGAAAAAATTTTTATTACCCATCTTCATGGCGACCATATTTTTGGCCTTCCGGGATTGTTAGGAAGCCGCTCGTTTCAAGGGGGAACTGATCCGTTAACCGTTTATGGACCTAAAGGGATTCAAGCGTTCATTGAGACGAGCTTGGCAGTAAGTGAAACGCATCTGAAATATCCACTTCACATTGTAGAGATTGACGAAGGAACGATTTATGAAGACGAACAATTTGTTGTGGAAGCCCGCCGGCTAGATCATGCGATTTTATCCTACGGATTTCGGATTGTAGAAAAAGATCGCCCCGGTGAACTTCAAGCCGATAAGTTGCAAGCGGAAGGAATTCCTCCAGGACCGATTTATAAACGGTTAAAAAATGGGGAAACGGTGCAATTAGACGATGGACGGGTGATTTGTGGAAAAGATTACTTAGGCCCGAAGCAAAAAGGGAAAGTTGTTACTATATTAGGGGATACAAGGCCTTGTGAGAACGCCCGCATACTCGCCGAAAACGCTGATTTGCTTGTTCACGAAGCAACGTTTGCAAAAGACGGTGAGGAAATGGCGTTTGAATACTTTCATTCCACGACAACTCAAGCAGCGTCACTTGCCAAAGAAGCTCGAGTGTCCCGGCTCGTGTTAACCCATATCAGTTCACGTTACGGAAAAGAGGACTGGGCGAAATTAGCAAGTGAGGCGATGGCCATTTTTCCGAATACGGCCATTGCCGAGGATTTTAGCGAATTTTCAGTATAAGAAAGAAGACAAAGTGGGAGGAACATCATGAAAACGATCTATCTTGTAAGACATGCGAAAGCAGAAGGACAACCGTTTGAAGCACCATTAACAACGTTAGGTCAACAACAAGCAAAAGCACTTGTCGAATTTTTTCACGATCGTCCGATTGATAAAATTTATTCAAGTCCATATGTCCGAACGAAAGCAACGATTCGTCCGTTAGCCGAGGTGCGGGGATTGCCGATTCATGAAGATGACCGGTTGGCTGAGCGAAAATTAGGGAAGCCGGATATAGAAAATTGGAGAGAAAAATTACAGGACACGTTTAATGACTTCGATCTCGCTTTTCCAGAAGGGGAGTCGAATCGGATGGCGTTAGCCAGGGCCGAATCAATGATACAAGAAGTGCTTGCTTCGGATGATGAACATATCGTTTTAGTAAGTCATGGGAATTTAACGACACTATTGTTACATTATTTTGATCAACAGCATGGTTACGATACCCTCATGCGGTTAACGAATCCGGATGTGTATGAAATTACTGTTCATGATGAGGGTCATACGCTTCGCCGCATTTGGGATGACCGAATTTAACATGTTAACCGAGAAGTCTCCCACCTCAACTTGTAGGTGGGTGAGGTTCATTTCCATCCTCTTTTATATGGATTTGGTGCTTCTAGTTGAATGCCGAGATCATTGGCAGCACGTAGCGGCCAGTATGGGTCTCGCAGCAATTCTCTTCCAATAAAGATGAGGTCGGCTTGTTCGTTTTGTAAAATCTCTTCCGCTTGGCGGCCGGTCGTAATCATTCCCACTGCCCCTGTAGCGATACCGGCTTCTTTCTTAATTTGTTCAGCAAACGGAACTTGGTAGTTCGGATATGCATGAATCGATGTTGGGACGACACCACCGGAGCTGACATCAACTACATCCACCCCAAGTTTTTTCATCCACTTAGCAAACACGACGTAATCGTTTGGCATAAGCCCCCCATCTTGATAGTCGTGTGCAGACACCCGAACAAACAGAGGACCTTCCCAAACTTCTTGAACAGCAAGAATCGCTTCTTTTAAAAAGCGGAATCGATTTTCCGGTGACCCACCGTATTCATCTTGACGCTCGTTCGTTAATGGAGAAAGAAATTCGTTGATTAAATAGCCGTGAGCACCGTGAAGTTCAATGATATCGAATCCCGCTTGTTTTGCCCGGAGTGCCCCTTGTTGAAAGGCGTTAATGGTTTCTTGAATATCTTCTTTTGTCATTTCTGTTGGTACTTTCTCATTATCTGTAAACGGGATTGGCGACGGGGCGTAAATGGTATTCGAAGCACGACCTTTACGTCCAGCATGGGCTAATTGGATCGCCGTTTTGGCCCCGTACATTTGGATTTCTTTAACGATTGAGGAGAGACCTTCGATATGTTCGTCACTCCAAATACCTAAATCTTGTGGTGATATGCGACCTTCTGGGGTAACAGCTGTTGCTTCAAACATAATTAAGCCTACTTGCCCAATGGCTCGTGATACATAATGCACGCGATGCCAATTCGTCGCTTTTCCGCCTTCTGTGGCTGAGTACATACACATTGGCGACATGACAATTTGATTCTTTAACGTCACGTCTCGAAGCGTGTATGGTGAAAATAATAATGTCATGTTCATCCCTCCGTTCCATTGATTGGAAATTACATACATATTCAGTATAGCAATCGTTCCGTTTCAGTGGTAATAATATGCTTTTTGGAGGAGTTGCTCGTGATTTATAGGACCCGAAGACGTTCACCGAGTGTTTTTGATTGTTTCGTCGCAGCTTGAATACAATCAATTAATGCTTCTTTTACTTTACGTTGGTCTAGCATGCGGATGCCGGCTTCTGTCGTTCCACCTGGACTCGTTACCGCTTCTCGAAGTTCAGATGGTTGTTTTTCACTCATCGATAACATTTCAGCTGCGCCAATTAACGTTTGGACAATAAGTTGTTTGGCTTTGTCTTTTTCTAAGCCAATTTGTTCAGCCGACTCTTCCATCGCCTCAACAATGTAATAAATGTAGGCTGGGCCACTGCCGGATAAGCCGGTTACAGCATCGAGTTGTTCTTCGGCCACTTCGGTTACAAGGCCAATCGCGGCAAATAATTCATGGGCGATTTGTTTTTGTTTTTCACTCACCCAACGGTTAAACGAAATAGCGGTCGCGGACTTTTGAATCGTCGCTGAGGTATTTGGCATCGCGCGTACAATTGGGATTTGCTTGCCCACGCCTTCTTCAAGCGTTTGTAACGATACTCCAGCCAAGACGGAGACGAGCAAGTGATGTTTTTTCAGATAATCACGAATGTCGCTTATAGCGGATTTAATGTCTTTCGGTTTCATGGCTAACACGATGATGTCTGTATCTTTAAAAAGTTCCTCCCGATTATATGTGATGCGAACACCGTATGTGTGCGCCAGTCGCTGTAATTTTTGTTCATCGTGTTTATTGGTGACAATGATGTTCTTACTTTCTACTAGTCCTGTTTTTACCATACCGGCAATCATCGCTTCCGCCATCGAGCCAGCGCCGATAAAAGCGATTCGTTTCATATGTTCACACCCCTTTTTTCCTGTAGTTTTTACGAAATAAAAAACCCTTTCATCCTTTAAGGACGAAAGGGGAACTTCCGTGGTACCACCTTAGTTCACAAAAGAACAGCTTTTGTGCACTCGAAACCGATAACGCTGGTTTTCCGCGTTTAGGTTTTCCTAACAGCTCGTAAGATAGGTTCAATGGAACAGAGGACGATGAAACCTTCCAGCCGCTGGGTTTCACTCTCTTGCGCCATCTTCCATTTACTGGTCTTACTCATCGCTCGTTTTTCCGTATCAAAGTTTAAAAGTTTAATTGTGATTATGCCGAATGGACAAGGGAGTTGTCAAGAGGAAAAAATCTGATTTTGTAAAGTTTTTTTGTTTGTATTATGTGAAAATAATGACAGTGGGCCGAAAGTGAAGTACACTAATTTTAATATGGTGTGAATTCACGATGTTAATTTTATATAAAAATAATATTCTTAGGTGGGAGAACAATGCAGGAAAAGGCAATTTTGAAAATCTCGCTGCCGACCCCCTTTCCGGTAGGAGATGTGAACGTTTTTTTACTGAAGGGGGAGAAATTGACACTGGTCGATGTCGGACCGAAAACGAAAGAAGCGTGGGAAGCGTTAACGACTCAATTAGCAATGTTCGGGTATACACCGGATGATATTGAGCAAGTCGTCGTTACCCATCATCATCCTGACCATGTCGGTTTGTTAGATTGGTTTCATGAGGACTTGGAAATCATCGGACATTCGTATAATCGTCGCTGGCTATATCGGACGGATGCGTTTATGGAAGAATACGCTCAATTTTATCTCCAATTATTTGTTGAGTGTGGCATTCCGAACAAGTGGTTGTCGCATTTTGAAAAAATGAAACGGACCTTGGACTATTCGTGTCAACGCCCGTTAACGTCGATCGTCAAAGAAGGCGAATCAGTGCCATTTTTACCTGGTTGGACGGTGTTAGAGACGCCAGGACACGCCCAGAGCCAAATCGGACTTTTTCATGAGGAAAAACGATGGTTGATCGGAGGGGATCATGTATTAGCCACCATTTCGTCTAATCCGTTATTAGAGCCTCCTGAGGTATCAGGGCTACCTCGTCCGAAACCGCAACTCCAGTACAACGAATCGTTGCAAAAGCTGTTACAGTATCCAATCGATGTCGTCTATTCAGGACATGGACCGAACTTCACCCAAGTACATGCGCTTATCAAACGACGGCTCGAACGTCAGCATGAGCGTGCGATGCAAGTAAAAAAACTCCTGTTAGAACGACCAATGACTGCTTTTGACGTGTGTCAACAACTGTTCCCGGCCGTTTATGAAAAACAGCTGACCTTAACCATATCGGAAACAGTAGGGCAATTAGACTATTTAGTACATAACGGAGAGATTCAAGCACACCGAAACGATGATGGAGTATTCGTATATGAGGTTGTACGGTAAAGGAGGGACGGTATGCTAAATCCTTGGCTAAAAGGAAAACGAGTTGTGATTACCGGTGCATCAAGTGGGATTGGAAAAGAAATGGCGCTGTTAGCCGCTGGGTGCGGTGCCCATGTGATTTTACTGGCCCGCCGAGAAGAAAAACTACGGGAAATTGCAAACCAAATCGAACAAGAACAAGGAAGCGTGACGGTCATGGCGTTGGATGTGACGGATAGTCGCCAAGTAGAAGAAGTGTTCACGAAACTTTTAACCATGTTTCCGAAGATTGATGTCTTAATTAATAATGCTGGCTTCGGTTTGTTTCAAGAAATCGTCGATATGAAGATGGAAGATGTTCACCGGATGTTTGATGTCAACGTGTTAGGACTCATCGCCTGCACTCGACAAGTCATCCCCCATATGAAAGCGAATCAATGTGGGCACATTATCAATATTGCTTCCCAAGCCGGAAAAATCGCCACCCCTAAATCGAGCGTTTATGCAGCGACGAAGCATGCGGTGTTAGGATTTACCAATAGCCTCCGACTCGAGCTTCAAGCTTTTGGTGTGTTCGTCACAGCGGTCAACCCTGGTCCGATTGATACCGACTTTTTTGCCATCGCCGACGAGTCCGGAACGTATGTCAAAAACGTAAAACGATGGATGCTTCGCCCCGAACAAGTAGCCGAAGCGGTCATTGCTTGTTTAGGAACGAACCGCCGTGAGATCAACATGCCAAGATGGATGAATGTCGGTAGTAAGCTGTATCAATTGTTCCCGTCACTTGTCGAGCGACTGGGGAAAAGGGCGTTTTTTCAAAAATAAAAAGTAGCT
Source organism: Aeribacillus pallidus (assembly GCF_050478865.1). Lineage (NCBI taxonomy): Bacteria > Bacillati > Bacillota > Bacilli > Caryophanales > Bacillaceae > Aeribacillus > Aeribacillus pallidus. Next base: position 141,401 of record NZ_JBCNBW010000034.1, read on the forward strand.
AGGTATTTGTAACAAAGGTGTTCTCTGCTGTAGGGGGCACTTTTGTTAACACATTAATGAGGTTGATTGTTCAGTAGTTCGCAAATGAGTGCATATTGACATTTCTCGGTGCAAAAACGCCATCTAAGGGCATAATACGGTTTTCAAGTGAAATAAGGACTTGCCGATGCAACAATTTTTAAATCGATGCCTAAATCGGTCCTTTATGGTAAACGGGTACAATACCTATCAATGGGGTTGTTATTGGACGTCTCATTTTAGAAATATTGCTAATAGAATCTGTTTTTTAAAAGAATTTTTTGTAGTTCTTATACAAAAACGCTAGGTGATCCCATCCCTAGCGTTTTTTGTATTACGTTGTTAAAAATTCATACACGACATCTTGCACAACCTCGTGTACATCCGCTTCCGGGCAATGTTGTTTTTCTTCAATGACCCGTTGACATAGCGCTATTAAATCCTCATCGCTAAGCAGTACATCCCCGCGGCCGTATTCATATTGCATAAAGCAATTGCGAATCATTTTTTCAATTAACTTTTGCTCCATACGATCATCTCCTTGTTTGATTATATCAGTTTTCTTCGTCGAAAAGTAAAATTTTGAGTCCTGGCAGCTCATAAGGAAGTTTAGATCGCCGATAGATATATCCTATTTATTGCTATGTACTAAATTAGATTTTTTATGTACCAAATGCCAAATGCGCGTTCTATAAGCCGCTATGTACCCAATCAGTTTTCTTAGGAGCTAACATCAGGCCTTATGCGCCAAAACAACTATACAGATAAGAAAAAAGTACCAGTTGCAATCGAACGTATATTCGCATACTATTATGAATAGAATAAGAACAAGTGTTCGTATTTTACGTAAAGAGGTGGGAGCATGACTGTCGATTATAGTTGTTTACCAAAACAGCAAATTTTGTGCATCGACATGAAAAGTTTTTACGCTAGTTGTTCGGCTGTTATGCTCGGGCTGGATCCACAAACGTGTTACTTAGCAGTGGTTGGGGACATCGATCGGAAAGGAAGCGTGGTGCTGGCGGCGTCTCCGCGGTTAAAAAAAGAATTTGGTGTGAAAACAGGTTCCCGCCTATTTGAAATTCCAAATGACCCGCGTATTAAAATTGTTGAACCGAAAATGGCGACGTATTTACGAATTTCGACCGAACTGACGAAGCTGTTTCATCGGTACGTTCCGAAAGAAGCGATTCATACGTACAGCGTAGATGAAAGTTTTATTAAAGTGGACGGTACGAGTCAGCTGTGGGGAAGTGCCTGGACGATTGCGGAAAAAATTCGCGACGAAATGGAGCGAGAATTTCAACTTCCTTGCGCCATTGGTATCGGTCCGAACATGCTGATGTCTAAATTGTGTTTAGATTTAGAAGCGAAAAAAACCGGGATTGCTGAATGGACGTACGAAGATGTGCCGAGAAAGCTATGGCCGGTTCAGCCGTTAAGTGAAATGTGGGGAATCGGCAAGCGTTTGGAGCGAACGCTCAATCGAATGGGGATTTTTACTGTTGGCCAACTGGCTAAGTACGACTTGCACAAGCTGGAAGCGAAGTTCGGAATCATGGGCAATCAGCTGTACTATCATGCGTGGGGCGTCGATTTGTCTGAAATCGGAGCACCGATTATGGAAGGGCAAATTAGCTTTGGAAAAAGTCAAATTTTATTACGTGATTATAAAGACAAAGAGGAAATTAAGCACGTCATTCTCGAAATGTGTGAAGAAGTGGCACGGCGTGCGCGGACGCATCGGAAGGCGGGACGAACGGTGAGTTTAGGCATCGGGTACAGTCAAGACGAATTAGGAGGCGGCTTTTACCGCTCCAAAACGATGAGTGAGCCAACAAACGTGACGATGGATTTGTACCGAACGTGCTTACAGCTATTTGAAGAACATTATCGAAACAAGACGGTTCGGCAAATATCGGTGGCGCTTTCCAATGTCGTAGACGATGATATGCTCCAGCTGCGCCTATTTGAACCGAATTTGTGGAAAAAACGAGAGCTAGGGTATACGATGGACGCTATTCGTAGTCGGTACGGTTCCGCTGCGCTGTTACGTTCCGTTTCGTATACAAGCGCAGGAACGGCTCGTCTGCGGGCTAAATTAGTTGGCGGTCATAAAGCATAGAGGGTATGTGGAACATCCGATTGCCATACCTAAAGAAAACGAAGGAGGGGGGCCAATGATTCGAGATCGTGGACGAATTAAGTGGACGTCGATGATGCTTCCGGAGCATGTAAAAATGCTGCGCAACTGGGCGAAGGAAGATAGCTATGAACAACCAATTACGGTCGACGAACAAGCATTGGAAAAGATGAACGAAATTACAGAAGAAGCGTTACACTCAGGAAAACAAGTCGTCATTACACATTATGACGACCACCAGTATCGCCCGCTCATCGGGACGATTGTTCGAGTAGATACCCTGAAACAGACGCTACATGTAGAAGACAACTTCTCCGAACGATGGGTTGTTCCGCTAGCTAACATTGTCGATATCCGGTTTCATGAAGAAGAGCTGTCGGAATAGGCGACAGCTCTTCTTTACGCTTCCTGTTCTGACTTAGGAGCGCGAACAACGGATTCAAATTTTCCTTTGTGGGATCCATCGCAAAATGGCATTTTAGATGAAAGTCCACAACGGCATAAAGAAAATACTTGCTTCGTTTCAAATTTGTTTCCTTCCGCGTCAATTAATTCAACATCTCCCGTAACGCGGAACGAACCGTTATCGTTCACTTTAATTTGGACTTTCGTCATGAAAAACCACCCTTTCACACTTAAAAAACCCCTACTTTTCTGATGGTAAAAGGAAACAACAAAAAAAGCAAGCTGAGGTTTCGTTCGCGGAGGTAATTTTCCATAAAGAACATAACGGAAAGGTTTAATCTGTAAAAATATAAAAGGAAAAGTACTAATAAGGACAGCATCTAAGAGCAAATTTGCCGTGGTAACGAGCAAAAACTCACAAGTTAAGAGCAAATTTGCTGTGGTTAAGAGAAAAAATTACATGTTAAGAGAAATCCTACGTACTTAAGAGCAAAAAATCTGCTTGCTCTAAAAGACCGAACAAAAAAACAGTAAGAATACGTCTCGCCGGATGACTTGAAACATCAACTTTCAACCGAAGTACTAAAGACATACGTATGTAAAAATTGATCAATCGCCTGTTCATACGCTTCCCGATTTTTAAACAGCGCTTCAGCGTGAACTCCATCGGTTGCTAAGAACAGTTGCTTCGGGCCTTTTTTTCGTTCGTACAGTTCTTTCGTCATCGAAGGAAGAATGTAGTCATCTTTTTCACTATGAATAAACAACACCGGAGCCGATATGCGATCGACGATGCGGCGTGGGGAAACGTCTTTCACCGAATATCCATCTCGCAGGCGGAGAAGCCTGTCCGTTAACGAAAGTAGCAACCGAGACGATACTTTATATTCCTTTTTCATCCGATAAAGAAGCTGTTCTTCAAAATCGGAAAAAGGGCAATCGGCAATGTAAAATTGAGCGCAATCTTCAAACATTCCGGCGTAAAGAAGCATAGTGACCGCCCCCATCGATTCCCCGTGAATGCCGAACCGGACGTCAGGGCCTCTTTTACGAAGCAACGTGTGAATCACCGCTTGTAAATCGTATTTTTCGTAATGACCGTAGCTCGTTGTTTTACCACCTGATTCCCCGTGGCGGCGATGATCATAAATGACCGCGTTAAATCCGCGTTGTAAAAATAAATTCATATATTTAATCGAGCTCCATTTACATTCCGTTACCCCATGGCAAAACACGACGTACCATTTCGTTTCGTGTGGTTCGACAAATACCGCTTTTATTCGGTAGCCGAAAGGCGAATTGACCCATACCTCCTCTTTCGGTAACGCGTCAAAATCAGTAAGCGAGCATAATTTTCGCTGTTGATCACGATTGAGAATGAATTTTTCTTCTTTTTTCTTTATGTACATCATTTGATGGGAAAAATACGTTATAAGAGAAGTAACCGCTAAAGCAGAACCACCGACAATTGGCACCCATTTTTTCATGTTCATCACCTAATATAGTTAAGATAAAAAGAAAACACTACCGACTGCAGGCCGATAGTGTTCGAACCATCCATCCTTATTGAGTGCTATTTTGTCTCTTTCGAGGATGAATGGCTGTTTCTAAATCTTCTGCTGCCATGGTTTGTTTTGTAGTATCGGCCGTCGGTTTTCCTTTTTGGGAAAATCCTTTCTCTCGTTTTTGGCTCATGCTCATCCCTCCTGATACGTATTCCTCATTAGGATGAACAGCCAATGAAAAATTATTCTTGCTTATGCAGTCGATAATACCCGCTTGTCAATTCCCGGGAAAGATACGGTTCAACGATACGTAACGCTTCTATCAGTTGCTGTAAATCAATGTTCGTTTCGATGCCCATACGCTCCAGCATATACACGACATCTTCCGTAGCGACGTTTCCAGTAGCGCCTTTTGCAAACGGACATCCTCCTAATCCGCCAACCGAAGAATCGAAGCGGTCGACACCGGCTTGAAGGGCAGCGAAAATATTGGCTAAGGCCATTTCACGCGTATCATGGAAGTGAGCGGTTAGCAACACAGAAGGAAACGAATCTTTCATTTTAGAAAAAAGAGCGTATGATTCGAGCGGTGTCGCCATGCCGATTGTATCCGCCACACTTAGTTCATCGACACCGGCTTCAACGAATTGTTCACACAATTGAACGGTTCGGTCTGGGTCCACTTTTCCTTCATATGGACAATAAAAAGCAGTCGAGATGCACGCCCGAACAAACAAGCCGCGCTCTTTCAACTCATGAATGAGCGGCACAAGCTCGGCCATGCTTTCAGCGGTTGATTTATTAATATTTTTCTTATTAAACGTATCACTTACACCTACAAACACTGCTACGGCTTGACAATTCGATTCAAGCACACGTTCAATCCCCTTGCGATTTGGAGCAAGAACGATATTTCGAAGGTCGTCTCGACAACGGTCAACGATTTCGGCCGCATCTTTCATTTGCGGCACCCATTTTGGAGATACAAACGAAGTTAATTCCATTTCGGTAAAGCCAGCTTTTTTTAGCGCCTGAATAAACGCTACCTTCACATTAGTTGGGACGAATTGCCCCTCATTTTGTAACCCATCCCGTGGTCCAACTTCAATGATGGTCACTTTTTTTGGTAACGAAATCATTCTCATCTCCCCCTTTGATTCTCACTTTATTGTAGGAAGAAAAATCTGCAAAAAGCAAGAATAATAGAATTTTTTAAAAAATTAAAGGAATTTTAATTATGCAAATCGAATAAAAAGCATTGGTACTATTTTTTTGCAAGGGGGATGGAGTCGTGTCACAACAAGAGGTCGTGATTGTCAGCGCTGTTCGTACTGCGATCGGAAGCTTTAACGGGGCACTTAAAGATGTGGAAGCGCCAAAGCTTGGAGCAACGGTCATTCAAGAAGCTCTTGCGAAGGCAGGTGTCAAGCCGGAGCAAGTTGATGAAGTCATTATGGGGAATGTGCTGCAAGCAGGTCTTGGGCAAAATCCAGCTCGACAAGCAGCTATTTTAGCGGGTCTACCTGAAAGCGTTTCCTCAATGACGATAAACAAAGTGTGTGGATCTGGACTAAAAGCGGTTCATTTAGCCACCCAGGCGATTGTCGCTGGTGATGCCGAAATCGTTGTCGCTGGTGGAATGGAAAATATGAGCCGGGCCCCTTATTTATTAAAAAATGCCCGTAACGGGTTTAAAATGGGTGACCAAAAGCTCGTGGATAGCATGATTTCCGACGGCTTATGGTGTGCCTTTAACGATTATCACATGGGGATTACCGCTGAGAATTTATGTGATAAATACAAAATTACAAGAGAAGAACAAGACGAATTTGCGGCGTGGAGTCAAGAAAAAGCTGCCAAAGCAATCGAAGAAGGAAAGTTTAAAGAAGAAATCGTACCTGTCGTCATTCCACAACGAAAAGGTGATCCAATCGTTTTTGAACAAGACGAGTATCCACGAAAAGGAACAACGGTGGAGAAGTTAGCGTCTTTGAAACCAGCGTTTAAAAAAGACGGTAGTGTTACAGCAGGAAATGCGTCTGGTATTAACGATGGAGCAGCTGCCGTTGTTGTTATGTCAAAGAAAAAAGCAGAAGAACTTGGAATTAAGCCGCTCGTGACCATTAAAGCGAATGCGTCAGCAGGTGTCGATCCATCCATTATGGGAATCGGCCCAGTGTCTGCTGTGAAAAAAGTCCTTGAAAAAGCATCGCTATCAATGGAGGACATTGAACTCATAGAAGCGAACGAAGCGTTTGCGGCACAATCGTTAGCGGTTGATCGGGAACTTCGTTTAAATCGAGACATTTTAAACGTTAATGGTGGAGCCATTGCCCTAGGTCATCCAATCGGAGCTAGTGGAGCCAGAATTTTAGTCACGTTAATTCATGAAATGAGACGAAGAAAGGCGAAAAAAGGACTAGCTACCTTGTGCATTGGTGGAGGACAAGGGGTAGCAACCATAGTTGAATTAGCAGAATAGGAGGCGGAAACATGAAACAAATTTACACTTCCTTTCAAGAAGCAGTTGCAGATATTCATGACGGAGCAACCATTATGGTCGGTGGCTTCGGACTGTGCGGAATTCCAGAAAATTTAATTCTCGCCCTTGTCGAAAAAGGCGTGAAAGACTTAACAGTGATTTCTAATAACTGTGGTGTTGACGATTGGGGACTTGGTTTGCTTCTTCAAAACAAGCAAATTAAGAAAATGGTTGGGTCCTACGTTGGAGAAAATAAAGAATTTGAACGACAAGTCTTAGCAGGGGAAATTGAAGTAGAGCTTATTCCACAAGGGACGTTAGCGGAAAAAATTCGTGCCGGTGGAGCAGGCATTCCGGCGTTTTATACACCAGCTGGAGTCGGAACACCAATTGCCGAAGGAAAAGAAATTCGTACGTTTAACGGTAAAGAGTACGTGTTGGAAGAAGCGTTAACCGCTGATTTTAGCTTAGTTCGGGCATGGAAGGGCGACAAAATGGGGAACTTAGTGTACAACAAAACGGCCCGAAACTTTAACCCGATGATTGCCGCTGCCGGAAAAGTAACGATCGCTGAAGTAGAAGAACTGGTCGAGGTGGGCGAACTCGATCCAAACTTCATTCATACGCCAAGCATTTACGTACAAAAATTGATTCAAGGCAAGCAAGAAAAACGAATCGAACGGCGGACAACGAGAAAATAAAGGGGGAGCGAACATGGATAAAGCACTAGTGCGCGAAAAAATTGCGAAACGAGCGGAAAAAGAAATCGAAAATGGCTTTTACGTCAACCTTGGGATTGGGATGCCAACATTAGTAGCAAACTTTATTTCAGATAACAAACAAGTCGTTTTACAATCGGAAAACGGCCTTCTTGGCATCGGGCCATACCCAACGGAAGAAGAAGTAGATGCCGATTTAATTAATGCCGGAAAAGAAACGGTGACGGCCATCCCAGGAGCGGCATACTTCGATAGTGCCGAATCGTTTGCGATGATTCGCGGCGGTCATATCGATGTTGCGATTCTTGGAGGCATGGAAGTATCTGAGCACGGCGACTTAGCCAATTGGATGATTCCTGGAAAGATGATTAAAGGGATGGGCGGCGCGATGGATTTGGTACACGGTGCCCGGAAAATTATCGTCATTATGGAGCATGTGAACAAAAATGGCGAACCGAAAATTTTAAAGCAATGTTCGTTACCGTTAACCGGAAAAGGGGTTGTCAATCGCATCATTACAGAACGAGCGGTGATAGATGTTACGGAAAAAGGACTTGTCTTAAAAGAAGTCGCGAAAGGTTTTACGGTAGAAGATGTAGTAGCTTCTACAGAACCGGAATTAATCATTTCCGAAGAACTAGTAACCGACGCTTATTAATGTTATTAGAGAGTTTAAACATATCTCAAAAAGAGTTCAACTGGAAAAAGCATGTGAATGGGTCCGTTCACATGCTTTTTGATTGAGCGTTTGCTCGAAACACTGGACTTTAAAAAATACTCCAAACTTGATTTAATTAAAATACCTACTTAATGAATTAATCAAAGAAAAAAGGAGTTTCAACCATGAAGGAGAAAAAGCAAACATCAACTGATTCCAACACTACTTTAAAAGACCATTTACATACAGACATGCTGCAAAAGCTAAAAGAAGCAAAAAAAGAACTTGAAAAAGCCGAACAACAACGAAAAGTGGAAGAAGAGAGGAGAAAGCGTGAAGAACGGATACAACGGGAGAAAAATAAAACGTTTGAAGAATTGCTGAACGAAAGCAATTTGAATTGGAAAGACTTTAAGTAGATTCATAGTGTTAAGACATCCAGGTTATAATAATTTTGAGACTGCTTTCTGCCTTGACGCTATCTAACTATAATAAAATGCTAAAAATTTGTTAAACCCCTCCTATATATAGGAGGGGCTAAGTTCGTTATGGCCGATGCGCCGTATATTTTTGTTCTTTCGTAATTTCACGAAGAATCTCGTATTCTTCATCCGACAAAGCGGCACTTTCTGCCGCTCGAATATTTTCTTTTAGTTGTTCCACTGAACTAGCCCCAGGAATGACAGCTGCTACCGCCTCGTGTCGTAAACAAAATTGCAAGGCGACTTCATTTAATGTACGGGAATCGTTAAATTTTTCTTCTAACTGGGTAATAAGTTCTTGGCATTCTTCTGGGGAGTAATCTAAATAGCCTTCTTGGCGAACTTTTTCAGATGCTTTACTCCAGCCTTCCGTAGTCAACAGGCCTTTGGCTAAAGGTCCTCGACAAATGACCGAAATATTTTTTTCTTGTAATAAAGGAAACCATTCTTCGGGACGACGATCCAATAGGCTGTATTGCATCATATTAGAAACGATGTTGGATTGCTCGGCATACGTTTGAATCACGTTTGGTCGGATGGACGAGATGCCGTAATACCGAATGAGCCCTTCTTCTTTTAATTCTTCAAACGCTTCAATCGTTTCGTCAATTGGGTCGTTAATCGTCCCGCCGTGCAATTGATACAAATCGATGTAGTCGACACGAAGACGACGCAAGCTATCTTTTACCGCTTCTTTAATATACGCTTTTGAAGGATCCCATCGCCAACCGTCTTTTTGCTCGTTCCATCTATTTCCAACTTTCGTGGCGATTACGACCTCATCTCGTACAGGTTGTAAAGATTTCCCGACAATTTCTTCGTTCATCCCAAAATCGTACAAATCAGCCGTATCAAAATAATTGATGCCTGCTTCTAATGCCGCTTTAATGATGGATTCTGCGTGCGCCTGGTTGGTCCCAAGAGACATACAGCCTAAGCCCATTTTCGATACATACAAATCCGATGTTCCTAATTGACGTCGTTCCAACCTTTCTTCCTCCTTTACAAAGGCTTCTTCATCCCCATGATAAAGGAAAAAGAAAGGAATGAATAGGAAAATGCCTATTTCGGATACATTTGTTCAACAAAATCAATCACGCGCTTATAACGCTTGTTCATCCGTTTTAACTGATGCCGAATTTCCCATGCTTTTCCGGTGAGCGTAATTCCTTTTTTATGAATATATACTTTCATCTCATCGCCTCCATCCCAAGTATGGTAAAATGTATGAGAATTTAAACCGTAAAAGACCGGGAGTGAATGGGATGAAGAAATTTGAAGAAAAAACAGTAAAAACAGAACCGATTTTTCAGGGGAGAGTCATTTCCTTACAAGTCGATACGGTGGAATTACCAAATGGGAAGACATCGACACGCGAACTCATTAAACACCCGGGGGCAGTCGCTGTCATTGCGTTAACGGCCGACAACAAACTTGTTATGGTCGAGCAATATCGGAAAGCGTTAGAGCGGACACTTATCGAAATTCCAGCAGGGAAGCTGGAGCCGGGAGAAGAGCCAGAAAAAACAGCGATACGGGAATTAGAGGAAGAGACCGGGTATACGTGTGAAAAAATGGAGCATGTCATTTCCTTTTACACATCACCAGGGTTCGCAGATGAAATCGTTCACGTCTTTTTGGCTAAAAAATTACGAAAACTTGATACAAAAAAAGAACTAGATGAAGACGAATTTGTGGAACTGTTAGAAGTGACACTCGAAGAAGCGGAGCAGCTGATAGAAGGAAGGCGGATCTACGATGCGAAAACCGTTTTTGCCGTGCAGTTTTTACGATTGCAACAATTGTTAAACAAGAAGGAATAGACATAAAAAAGCTTGAGGACACGATTCCTCAAGCTTTCATTTTAATCTAGTTACGTAGTTTGTATTCCATTTTTCTCGCTTGGGTTGTCATTCCCATCGCTTCGTAAAATTTAATCGCATGTTGATTGAATTCCCACACACCAAGTTCTAAACTTTCTGCATCAACTTCTTTAGCGAATTGAACGGCTTGTTGGAACAGTAATTTTCCTAAACCTTGTCCTTGGTAGCTTTTTGTGACACCAAGGTCTTCCATAAATACATAGTGCCTTTTTTGATAAATTGCTCGATTTGGCGTTACACGTTTTCGTAAAAACGTAAACGCGACAATTCATTTCCGTTTTCAATGACGAAAATACAGCCATCATGACTTTCGACCAGTTCTTGAAAATACGCATAATCTAACGTCTCGTCCGTTCGTTGATAAATATCAGGTCTCTCTTGTACATGAAGTTTATGAACTTCCGTATGTATCGGTTTTAGTTTTTCGTAGTCTGTTAAAGCGGCTTTACGAACTTTCGCTTTTATAATCTACTTTCTTAGTTCGTTCCACTCATCTTTTAAAACCGAATAAACGCACGTGCTACGTAACGAAGTCCCCTCAGCAGAAAGCGAATCGTTTCGTAAAATGCCTTCTAACGTAAACCCTAATCGTTCCGGAATGGCGCGTGAACGAATGTTTTCAGGATCGCAGCGAATTTCGACCCGATTGCCGTCTAATTCGTCAAACACAAACGCTGTTAACCGTTTTACTGCTTCCGTCATATATCCATGTCCTGTATGCTTCGTATGAATCCAATATCCGATTTCAAATTTTCGCACGTCCCAATTTATGCGATGAAGTCCAGTTGAACCGATAAATTCGTCATCGGTTTTACGAAAGATATGTAGGCGAATATCTTCCCGTGTAATAAATTCACTGTAAGCTTTTCGGATATTTATTTCGACTTCGGCTTTCGTTTGCTCCTTTTGGGCAAAGGGGAGCCATTCTTTTAACTCCTTGCGTGATTCGACGATTGCCTGATGGACGACTTCTCCATCCCCAGGTAGGGCAGGCCGAATATATAAGCGTTCGGATTCGATTCGGTCTGGAAAAGGGATCATGATGGGATTCATGTAAACGCCTCCTTTGTTGGTAAAAATTAATAAAATAATAGCAATATTCTGGTAATCTATCAATAGGAGAAGCAGAAGAAAAAATCATATCCCTTAAGGAACGAGCATACGTTGTACTAGAGTATCCTTAGGGAGGAATTTCAATGCGAAAGCGATTCCGGAACCAACCGTTGCTTGAACATATGAATGAACACGCAGCAATTTACGTATTTGTCATGATTCTTTTTTTTATGGGCATCCTCTTCGGAGCAATTGTCGTCAATAGTTTATCGTTCTCACAAAAAGAGGATTTGTTTTACTATTTAAACGAATTTTTCGGACAAGTGTCGGATGGGAAAGTAGCGGCCAGTGAAGACTTGTTTCGCTTAAGCTTTTTGCATAATGCGAAATACTTAGGGCTAATGTGGATGTTAGGCATCTCGATTATTGGCTTACCGATAATATTGATATTGCTGTTTTTAAAAGGATTAGTGGTGGGATTTTCAGTCGGCTTTCTCGTTCATCAAATGGGCTGGAAAGGATTTATGTTGTCCTTTGCCACCGTTCTTCCGCAAAACTTATTCATCATCCCGCTGTTTATTTTTATGTCTGCGGTGGCCGTAGGTTTTTCCCTTCAACTGATCAAAAAAATTGTCCAACGACCGTCGTATTCTATTTCTTTTTTCCCGCTATTTGTGAAGTATGTTTTTTGCCTAATTATCGCTTTCGTTGGAATCACCTTAGCTTCTAGTATTGAAGCCTATCTTTCCCCAGCATTGATGAAAGCGGTCATTTCTTCATTGAATTAAAATAATTATTACTTAATAAAAATTATTTATTCTTGTTTAGAATAATTCTTGTTTGCTAAACCTCCCGCATTTGATATAATAAATACGACAGCGACGAGGGAGGGACGAATTATGGAAAGTCGGTTAGAACGAATTAAAAAACAATTACATTCTGCTAGTTATAAATTGACGCCCCAGCGTGAAGCAACCGTTCGAGTGTTGTTGGAACATGAAGAAGATCATTTAAGTGCCGAAGATGTATACCTCCTCGTTAAAGAAAAGTATCCTGAAATTGGATTGGCGACGGTGTATCGCACACTCGAACTGCTTACGGAATTAAAAATTGTGGACAAAATAAACTTTGGGGACGGGGTTTCGCGCTACGACTTACGTCAAGAAGGTGCAGCCCATTTCCATCATCATCTTGTTTGTATCGAATGTGGAGCAGTAGACGAAATTCAAGAAGATTTATTGGGGGATGTTGAAACGATTGTCGAACGAGATTGGAAGTTTAAAATTAAGGACCATCGTCTAACGTTCCATGGGATTTGCTTTCGTTGTCAAGAAAAAAATGAAGACGAACAAGATTAAAATTGTAAAGCCTTTTCTCACTAGAAAAGGTTTTTTATTTATCACCTTATTAAAAGTATAAATCCCGTTTCTTCTGGCATAGCTTGTATATAAGAAGGAATAGGAGGAAAACGGGATGAAATATTATATTAAGCTAGTTTGGCAAACACTCAAAGTCTTTGTTTTATTTACCGGGAGCACCGTCTTGTTTTATTTCGGTTTTAAGTGGATCAATGAAGAATATGAAAATATGCACCGTTACGACGAGCCAGAAGGAGCGGCCGTCAAAGTGTTCCGATTGGAAGAGAATATGAACTGGTATGAACGATTATTATTGTATTTTATGGATGGGGAGTAGAATACCGTGGAAGATCAATTAAAAGATTTTATTCATTTTTTAATCGTGGAAAAAAGATTAGCGAAAAACACGGTCGTATCGTATGAACGAGATTTAAAAGGGTATATTCAGTATTTACAAAAGGTTGAGCAAATTTCATCCTTAAATGATGTAACGAGATTCCATATTGTCCATTATTTAGATTTTTTAAAAACGCAAAACAAATCGTCGAAAACGATTGCTCGACAAGTAGCGTCTATTCGGTCGTTCCATCAATTTTTATTACGCGAAAAAGTGACAGAACAAGATCCTACGTTTCATATTGAAACACCAAAAACGGAACGAACCTTACCGAAAGTATTGAACATTCAAGAAGTCGAGTCATTGTTAGAGGCACCGGACGTACAAACACCAATCGGCATTCGCGACAAAGCGATGCTCGAGCTACTTTATGCGACCGGTCTACGAGTGAGCGAACTCATTAGTTTGAATATGGACGATATTCATTTAACAATGGGATTTGTTCGCTGCATAGGGAAGCGTAACAAAGAGCGCATCATTCCAATCGGAGGAGTGGCGACAGAAGCACTCGAACGGTACTTACAAAAAGGACGCCCTCAGCTCGTTTCCCGGAAAGAAACAACTTCGGCCTTATTTTTAAATCATCACGGCAGACGCCTCACTCGACAAGGATTTTGGAAAATATTAAAAGGACTAGCCAAGAAAGCGAATATCGAAAAAGATTTAACCCCGCACACGTTGCGCCATTCGTTTGCTACCCACCTGTTAGAAAACGGAGCGGATTTACGCGCAGTTCAAGAAATGTTAGGACATGCGGATATTTCGACGACCCAAATTTATACCCATGTAACGAAAATGAGATTAAAAGACGTGTATTCCCAATTTCATCCGCGGGCGTAAGAGGAAGATAAAGGAAAAATGATAAAGAAATTAAAGGGGAAGCGGCTTTTTTTCCTTGTCACCGGTTCCCCTTTTTAATACAATAATGTTGTCAGACTTCTGACCATATGATAGATTTGTTTCGTTCCTAAACGTTTGGGAAAGATAATCTTGTAACTTGATGTAACCGCTTTAAGTTAGAACGAATTTTAGGAAATATGGTAGATAAAGGTACAACGTTTACTTAAGGAGTGAAGGTACATGGCTGATTTTACATATAAGCGTATTCATCTCATCGTTATGGATTCAGTAGGGATCGGTGAAGCACCAGACGCTGAGAAGTATAACGATAAAGGTGCAGATACGTTAGGACACATTGCGGAAAAAATGAACGGCCTCAACATGCCGAACATGGCGAAATTAGGTTTATCCAACATTCGCGAAATTAAAGGGGTACCGAAAGCGGACGCACCGATGGCGTACTATACGAAAATGAAAGAAGCTTCCGCAGGGAAAGATACGATGACGGGTCATTGGGAAATTATGGGACTTAATATATCTACCCCGTTCCAAGTGTTCCCGGAAGGCTTTCCACAAGAATTAATTCAACAATTAGAAGAAAAAACCGGTCGAAAAGTGATTGGAAATAAACCAGCAAGCGGTACGGCGATTATTGAAGAGCTTGGCGAAGAGCATATGGAAACAGGGGCTCTGATCGTGTACACATCTGCTGATTCAGTGATGCAAATCGCGGCACACGAAGAAGTAATTCCGCTAGAAGAGCTTTATCGCATTTGTGAAATTGCCCGTGAACTTACCTTAGATGAAAAATATATGGTCGGACGTGTTATTGCTCGTCCGTTCATCGGGGAGCCAGGAAACTTTACCCGTACGGCGAACCGTCATGACTATGCGTTAAAACCGTTTGATCGTACGGTGATGAATGAATTAAAGGATGCGAACTACGACGTTATTGCAATCGGTAAAATTTCCGACATTTATGACGGTGAAGGGGTAACAGAAGCCATCCGCACGAAATCAAACATGGACGGAATGGATAAATTTATTGCTACTTTTGATAAAGACTTTACCGGACTTAGCTTTATTAATTTAGTTGATTTTGATGCGTTATATGGGCATCGTCGTGATCCGATTGGGTACGGAAAAGCGTTAGAAGAATTTGATGCCCGGTTACCAGAAGTGTTTGAAAAAATGACGGATGATGATTTATTAATTATTACGGCTGACCATGGAAATGACCCAGTACATCACGGAACTGACCATACGCGTGAATATGTACCATTACTTGTCTACTCAACAAGAATGAACAGCGGAAAAGAACTTCCACTTCGGGAAACATTCGCTGATGTTGGGGCGACCGTTGCTGAAAACTTTGGCGTAACGATGCCAAAATACGGAAAAAGCTTCTTACAACTGTTGAAATAAATAAAGGAGTGTCCATCCATGAATTACGAAGCAGTACAACATGCGGCCCAATATTTAAAAGAAAAATATGCCGATACGCCGGAAATTGGCTTAATCCTTGGCTCTGGACTTGGCGTGTTAGCAGAAGAAATTACAAATCCATTGGTGATTCCTTACAATGAAATTCCTAATTTCCCGGTTTCTACGGTAGAAGGCCATAAAGGTCAGCTTGTTTTTGGTGAATTAAGTGGAAAAAAAGTCGTCGCCATGCAAGGACGGTTCCATTATTACGAAGGTTACTCCTTTCAACAAGTAACGTTCCCAGTTCGTGTCATGAAACAGCTTGGGGTTCAAACGCTCATTGTCACAAATGCAGCCGGAGGCGTTAACGAATCATTTGAACCAGGCGACTTAATGATTATCACCGATCATATCAATAATATGGGAGGCAACCCATTAATAGGACCAAACGATTCTAAATTTGGACCACGCTTCCCGGATATGTCTGAAGCGTACGATAAAGAATATCGTCAATTAGCGAAAGAAATTGCTCAAAAGTTAAACATTCCGGTACGTGAAGGAGTCTATGTCGCTAATACCGGTCCGATTTATGAAACACCTGCGGAAGTACGCATGCTTCGTACATTAGGAGCAGATGCGGTTGGTATGTCCACCGTTCCAGAAGTCATTGTTGCTCGCCATATGGGCATGAAAGTGTTAGGCATCTCTTGTATTTCCAATATGGCAGCAGGTATTTTAGATCAACCATTAACGCACGATGAAGTCATTGAAACAACGGAAAAAGTTCGCCAAAACTTCTTAACATATGTAAAAGAAATTGTACGATCAATCAATAAGTAAGGGTGGAGTGAAACGATATGCGGATGGTAGATTTAATTGAAAAAAAACGTGATGGCCATGAATTAACGACAGAAGAAATCCAATTTATTATTAAAGGATATACGGAAGGAACGATTCCTGATTACCAAATGAGCGCGTTTACGATGGCTGTGTTTTTCCAAGGCATGACGGAGCGTGAACGTGCCGATTTAACGATGGCGATGGTTGAATCCGGTGACCAAATTGATTTGTCAGCGATTGAAGGAATTAAAGTTGATAAGCATTCCACAGGAGGCGTCGGCGATACAACAACACTTGTTCTTGGTCCTCTAGTGGCATCTCTTGGTGTTCCAGTAGCGAAAATGAGCGGCCGAGGATTAGGTCATACCGGTGGAACGATTGACAAATTAGAAGCTGTACCAGGATTCCACGTAGAAATCGAAAATGACGAATTTATTCGTCTTGTGAACGAAAACAAATTAGCCGTCATCGGTCAAAGCGGCAACTTAACGCCAGCGGACAAAAAGCTTTATGCTCTACGTGACGTAACAGCAACTGTTAATAGTATTCCGTTGATTGCAAGCTCTATTATGAGTAAAAAAATTGCGGCGGGAGCGAACGCGATCGTCCTTGACGTTAAAACTGGTGCAGGCGCCTTTATGAAAACGCTGGAAGAAGCGAAGGAATTAGCCCAAGCGATGGTCAATATCGGAAACAATGTAGGTCGTAAAACGATGGCGGTTATTTCTGATATGAGTCAGCCACTTGGATATGCGATCGGAAATGCGCTAGAAGTAAAAGAAGCAATCGATACCCTTTCTGGAAAAGGACCGAAAGATTTAACTGAGCTTTGCTTAACGCTAGGTAGCCATATGGTATATTTAGCAGAAAAAGCTGATTCTCTGGAAGAAGCTCGTCAAAAACTCCAACAAGTCATTGAAGATGGATCAGCTCTAGAAACGTTTAAAAAGTTTTTACAAGCACAAGGTGGCGACCCATCCGTTGTCGACCATCCAGAACGTCTTCCACAAGCAAAATATGTCGTGGAACTCGAAGCCAAAGAAGATGGCTATGTTTCAGAAATCGTTGCCGACGAAATCGGAACAGCGGCCATGCTTCTAGGTGCCGGACGCGCGACTAAAGAATCGCAAATTGACTTAGCGGTCGGTCTTGTATTACGTAAAAAAATTGGTGATTATGTCCAAAAAGGCGAATCCCTTGTCACCATTCATAGTAACTTCGAAGACATCGAGCAAATTAAGCAGAAACTTTACAACAACATTCGAATCTCCAAAGAAAAAGTAGAAGCACCAACGCTAATCTATGGAGAAATTACAGAATAATCAAAGGAACCCCAAAAGGCACAAAGTCCTTTTGGGGTTTATTAATTAAACGATAATTTTTTAAACTTCCTCACTGTATTTTGTATCGAAAGTGCAAACCAAATGGCAGAAACTACAAAACAATTCGGTGAAAGTATAAGTAAAAGGACCGAAAGTGTAAAAAAGCTGTGAAATTTGTACATAGATATCCTAAAAATACTATCGAAAAGCTATTTTTAATTTCTTATTTATGTAAAGTCACTTTCAGTAAGAGATCTTATTTTGCTGTTTAACCCCTTTGTTTTGCAGTTACCCCTAATTGTATTGCAGTTTGGATCCCCTGTATTGCAGATTGATCAATTTTTATTTCAGTTTCCTATTTTCTAAACCATTCAGCAATGAAAACTAATTAGGAATTGTATAAATTTGATTATGTTGGAAAAAATAGGCCAATAGGTGTAAGTTTTTCAAAAAATGCTAAAGTATGAATACATATTGGAGGGTTGTAAGATGAAGCGATGGAGCCATTGGGTAGTTGCTTTTATAATGATTCAAGCAATTCTTTTTCCTCATTTCGTGGCAGCAGAAGAGAAAAAAAGTGAATTAGCAGATGAGGCAAAATCGGCAATTTTAATTGAACGAGATACGGGAACGGTCTTATATGAAAAGAATAGCCATGAGCCGTTACCGCCGGCGTCGATGACGAAAATTATGACAATGCTTCTGATTATGGAAGCGATTGATAAAGGACAGTTAAAAATGGATGACATGGTCCGCACAAGTGAATACGCGGCATCTATGGGCGGCTCGCAAATTTTTTTAGAGCCTGGAGAAGAAATGACCGTCGAACAGATGCTTGAAGGAATAGCGATCGGTTCGGCCAATGACGCATCGGTTGCTCTTGCTGAAAAAATTGCCGGAAGTGAAGATGCTTTTGTAAAAATGATGAATCAAAAGGCAAAAAAACTCGGTTTGAAAAATACAAAATTCCAAAATGTGACTGGACTTCCAGCTGATGATCATTACAGCTCCGCTTACGATATGGCGATTATGGCGAAAGAGCTGTTGAAATATGAAGAAATAACCAAGTTTACGGGGCAGTACGAATCGTATTTACGGGAAAATACCGATAAAAAGTTTTGGCTCGTCAATACAAATAAACTGGTCCGCTTTTACAAAGGCGTAGATGGACTAAAGACCGGTTATACAAATGAAGCAAAGTATTGTTTAACAGCAACGGCTGTAAAAGATGGGATGCGTGTCATTGCGGTTGTGTATGGGGCACCAACACCAAAATCGCGAAACGCCCAAGTATCAAAAATGTTAGACTATGCTTTCAATCAATACACAACCCATCCATTGTACAAAAAAGACGAGAAAGTTGGAAAAGTCCAAGTCAGCAAAGGAGCGAAAAACCACGTTTCAGTGACAACAGAAGAACCGATTTCCATCTTGACGAAAAAAGGAGAATCGATAGACAACTTCCAACAAGACATTCAACTGGACCCTATTATAAAAGCCCCGCTTGAAAAAGGGGACCCAGTCGGAAAATTAGTTGTCAAAAAGGATGGAAAAAAAGTGCTAGAAACACCGTTAGTTGCTGGAGATAGTGTCAAAAAAGCAAGCTGGTGGAAACTTTATAAAAAAGTTTTCGGTATGTATACGAAAGTCGTTCCAAAAGATTCGTAAAAAATTTGAAGAAGAAACACTATTTTTGTCAAAGGGAAGGAATTAAAGAGAACAAAATCGAATAGACTCACTATCGAATCAATAAGGAGGCCGAAAATAGTGAGTCTTTCCATCGATTTAGAAGTGATTGGGGAAGTGTTATGTATCCGTCTTAGCGGAGAGTTGGACCACCATACAGCGGAACAGTTAAAAGAACAAGCGAGTCAGGCGATTGAAACCTATAATATCAAACATATTGTCCTTAATTTAGAGCAGCTCTCGTTTATGGATAGCTCAGGGTTAGGAGTCATTCTTGGGCGATACAAACAAATTAAGCAAAAGCACGGAGAAATGGTCGTTTGTGCAATTTCCCCTGCAGTGAATCGATTGTTTGAAATGTCGGGCCTTTATAAAATTATCCGTCTCGAACCATCCGAAAAAATTGCACTGCAAAGATTGGGGGTTGCTTAAACGATGAAAAACGAAATGCATATTCAGTTTAGCGCGTTAAGTCAAAATGAGTCTTTTGCCCGTGTGACCGTTGCTGCGTTTATCGCTCAATTAGACCCGACGATGGATGAATTGACTGAAATTAAAACCGTTGTTTCGGAAGCGGTCACGAACGCCATTATTCACGGCTATGAAAACAATCCGAACGGAATGGTGTATATTTCCGTGACAATAAATGATAACATCGTCGAGATGACGATACGTGATGAAGGAGTCGGTATTAAGAATATTGAGGAAGCGAGACAACCGTTATTTACAACGAAACCGGAACTAGAACGTTCTGGTATGGGCTTTACTATTATGGAAAACTTTATGGATGAAGTCGACATTGAATCACAACCAGGAGCAGGCACCACGATTCGATTAAAAAAGCATTTAGCGAAAAGTACAGCGCTATGTAATTAAGGAGTCGTGCCTATGGATGTGGAGCTCAAGCATGAAAAAGGACAAGTTTATTTAAAAGATCATGAAGTGAAAGAGTTAATTCGTCGCAGTCAAGAAGGGGATCAAGAGGCGAGAGATACGCTTGTACAGAATAACACTCGCCTGGTTTGGTCCGTAGTTCAGCGCTTTTTAAATCGCGGATACGAGCCGGACGATCTCTTTCAAATTGGGTGTATTGGTTTATTAAAATCGGTGGATAAATTTGACCTTACGTATGATGTCAAATTTTCCACGTATGCCGTTCCGATGATTATCGGTGAAATTCAACGGTTTATTAGGGATGATGGTTCCGTTAAGGTCAGTCGAAGCTTAAAAGAGATGGGCAATCGGATTCGCAAAGCCAAAGATGAATTATCGAAATCGTTAGGAAGGGTACCAACTATTAATGAATTGGCCGAACACTTAGACCTGTCTGCGGAAGATATCATTATGGCCCAAGAAGCGAGTAGAGCCCCTTCTTCTATTCATGAAACCGTCTACGAAAACGAGGGCGACCCCATTACATTATTAGACCAAATCGCGGATGATCGAGAAGAAAAATGGTTTGATAAAATCGCTTTAAAAGAAGCGATTCGCGAATTGGACGACCGAGAACGACTCATTGTCTACTTAAGGTATTATAAAGACCAAACCCAATCTGAAGTGGCTGAACGATTAGGCATTTCCCAAGTACAAGTATCGAGGTTGGAGAAAAAAATATTGCACCAAATGAAACAGCGCATGGATCTATAATAGGTCCAGGCGCTGTTTTTATTTGGAAAGTTTAAAACATCATGAGAAAAGGACTAGCCATATGAGCAATTATTATATTTGATGAGTAAAAAATACAGATTTAAGGGTAAAAATCTTCAAGTTAAGAGCAAAAAATAAAACTTAAGAGTTAATCTACCGAAGTTATGAGCAAAAAATAACATTTAAGAGCAAAACTCCAGTGTACTGAGTAAAAAAATTAAGCGCCAAACGATGTATATCATAAGTAAAACGATTTTACAGAAGAGAAAGTGAAGGCATGAAATTTTTCCCTATCATGAAAAAAACAAGTTGCGTGATACTACTAAATAAATACTCTATAGACGAAGGTGGGAACTAGTGGTGACATCCGTGGATTTACGACTTCGTCATAAAATTTTTGTGCCTCCTGATGCGAAAGTATACCTAAAAGATATCTCGTATATTGTGGCACCAAAAGAGATGATAAAGCCCCTTCAACACATGTGTGTATACGAAATTACAAAAAAAGATAAAAACTTTGTCATAATTGATGGCATTCAAGTCGTCCGCCAGATAAAGGAGTGGAATCCGAATTTAGAGGTTCAATTAATTGGGCCATCTCAAACAATCGTAGAAGTCAAGCAGCACCGTCGAAAAATGTCCATTCCTTTATTCGTTCTTGTCTGGTGTCTTTTGTTCATTGGTTCTAGTTTAGCGGTGATGAATTTTCATGAAGACGTCAGCATGAGGAACGTTCATATCCGCTTATATGAACTTATGACGGGAGAGAAAAACGAATATCCACTTATTTTGCAAATTCCGTATTCGTTCGGACTTGGGTTAGGGATGATATTATTTTTTAATCATATCTTTCGTAAACGTTTGAATGAAGAACCTAGTCCGTTGGAAGTAGAAATGTTTAATTATCAACAAGATTTAGATCAATATTTAATTATCCATGAAAACAAAGAAAGTGTGCGAACAAAAGATGACCATTAAGATTCTTATCATTGCCTTCATCGGTTTTGCAGGTGGTTTAGCCGTTGGTGCTGGATTTGTCGCATTTTTAACGGTTCTGAGTATCATCCCTCGGTTAACACAGCTGACGAAAACAAGCAAGTTTATCCACGTGTATGAAGGGGCCGTAATTTTAGGAGCGATTTCGGGAAGTATCTCTAGCTTGTGGATGTTCCATTTTCATCTTCCTTCCTGGACGTTAATTCCGCTTGGCTTAGGAAATGGTGTCTTTATTGGTATGTTAGCGGCGGGGTTAACAGAAGCGTTAAACGTGTTACCGATTTTGGCGAAGCGAATCGGTGTGGAGGAGCGATTGTTAATCTTATTAATGGCTATCGTGCTCGGTAAAATGTTCGGTTCCCTCTTTCAGTGGATGTTTTTTGTCAAAACTTTATGAGTAGAAAGGACATGCCCCAATGAAAAAAAAGCGCGTCATTATAGTAACTGATGGAGATGAGTACGCACACCGTGCCATCGAACAAGTGGCGCATCAAATTGGTGGTCGCTGTATCTCCCAATCGCAAGGGAATCCTACATTATTAACCGGTGAAGAAATCGTTCACCTAATCCTTCAGACCCCCTATGACCCTGTTTTTGTCATGTTTGACGATTGTGGTTATATAGGGGAAGGAAGAGGCGAACAAGCGCTAATTCACGTAGCGAAAGATCAACGGATTGACGTGTTAGGGGTGATTGCGGTGGCATCGAAATCTTCACAAATGGAGTGGACGAAAGTAGATGTGTGTGTTAACCGGGACGGAGACATTACACCATATGGGGTTGATAAAGATGGATTTGAAGAAGTGGAATTGGGGAGATTAAATGGGGATACTGTTTACTGTTTAGACCGCTTAAATATTCCCATTGTTGTTGGAATTGGAGATATTGGCAAAATGGGACATATAGATGATTATAAAAAAGGTGCTCCAATCACAAAAAAAGCCGTCAACCTCATTTTAGAAAGGAGTGGCAACCAATGGAGCAACAGCTAAAAAAATTACCAATACCAGAAAACGTTGAACTCGTGAAAAAATTTATGGAAGACCGCATCGGATTAGGAGTGAGTTTCGATTTAGGGGTTCGAAAAATTAAGGTACTCCGGAAAGATGTTCATTTTTATTATGTGAACGGATTATGTGACACCAAAATTATGACTGAGGTAATTCATGAACTAATTAAAGTAAACGATTCAGAAAAATTATCTTCCCAACTATATAAAATTATTGAAAACCGAATTGTTCATCAATCGATACAAACGGTGAAAACGTTAGACGAATTGGTCGATCAAGTTCTTTCCGGATTGTTGGGGATTGTCATCGAAGGGTCCGATGAAGCAATTATCGTTGATGTTCGTAGCTATCCTGGTCGCCAACCGGAAGAGCCAGATACTGAAAAAGTCGTTCGGGGTTCCCGTGATGGATACGTAGAAAGTATTATTGTGAATACTGCCTTAACTAGACGACGAATACGGGATGAACGCTTACGGTTTGAAATTTTTAAAATTGGGGAACGTTCGAAAACCGATGTCGCCATCGCCTATATAGAAGATGTGGCCAATCCTGACTTAATTCAAACGATTAAAAAGGAAATTCAATCGATTCAAATCGACGGAATTACGATGGCAGACAAGACGATTGAAGAGTTTTTAGTTAAACAAGGGTATAACCCTTATCCGCTTGTTCGCTATACCGAACGGGCAGACGTAGGTGCGACTCATTTACTTGAAGGGCATGTGCTCATCTTTGTTGATACATCTCCGAGTGTTATTATTACGCCCACGACATTTTTTCATCATGTCCAACATGTGGAAGAATATCGTCAATCACCAGCTGTAGGGACGTTTGTTCGATGGGCACGATTCATTGGCATATCGCTATCCATCCTCCTTCTCCCATTATGGTATTTGTTTGTGTTAGATCCTTCCCTGCTTCCGAAACAACTAGCGTTTATCGGTCCCAATGAAGAGTCTAACATTCCGGTGTTCGCTCAGTTATTAATCGCCGACTTAGGGGTTGATTTTTTACGAATTGCAGCGATTCATACGCCGACACCTTTATCCACTGCAATGGGCTTAATTGCCGCCGTTTTAATCGGTGAAATCGCAATTGATGTCGGATTATTTGTCCCAGAAGTCATTTTATACATTTCTATTGCGGCTATTGGAACATTTGCCACACCAAGCTATGAATTAAGTATCGCCAATAAATTAGTCCGATTAGGGCTATTATTTTCGGTTGCTTTTTTTAAAGTCCCAGGTTTTGTCATAGGAGTCACTTTAGCCATTATTTTACTTGCTTCCATACGATCACTAAATACCCCTTATTTGTGGCCGTTTATTCCTTTTCATCCTATGGCATTTTTTCAAATACTCGTTCGACAATCCGTTCCTGGCTCCAAAGTGCGCCCAAGCATTGTGCAGCCGAGAAATCGGTTTAAACAACCAAAACATTCATAATATTGCATGATGATACGGTTTGTGTTAAATTTGTTTCAATTATTAGTTTTTTAACAAAAAGAGATTGAACGGAAGAAGGGAAGAGGACATGCATTTGTATGGAACGGCAAAAGTAAACGAGAAAGGTCATCTAGAAATTGGAGGAGTTGACACCGTCGAATTAGCAAAAGCGTATGGGACACCTTTATATGTTTATGATGTTGCTTTGATTCGTGAACGGGCGAAAAGTTTTAAAGAAACATTTGAAAAGCTAGGTGTCAAAGCACAAGTGGCTTATGCGAGTAAGGCGTTTTCTTCTATTGCCATGTTACAGCTCGTTGAGGAAGAAGGATTGTCCTTAGATGTCGTATCTGGAGGAGAATTGTATACGGCCATTGCGGCCCAATTCCCGACAGAAAAAATACATTTTCATGGAAACAATAAAAGTGAAGCGGAATTACGAATGGCTCTATCTCACAAAATTGGTTGTATTGTCGTAGATAATTTTTATGAGCTACGTTTATTGAAATCTTTGTGTGATGAATTAAATGTTGAAACAAAAATTTTACTACGGGTAACCCCAGGCATTGAAGCGCATACCCATGATTACATTTTAACAGGTCAAGAGGATTCCAAATTTGGCTTCGACTTGCAAAACGGACAAGCCGAACAAGCATTACAAATTGCGCTTGAAGAGGAGAAGTTCCATCTTCTTGGAGTTCATTGTCATATTGGGTCACAAATTTTTGAAACGACAGGATTTATTTTAGCTGCTCGAAAAATCATTGATCAATTAGCCGAATGGAAAAATCAATTCGGGTTTGTACCGGAAGTGCTTAATTTAGGGGGAGGCTTTGGTATTCGGTATACAGCTGAAGACGACCCGATTCCAGCCCATCAATATGTCGAAGAAATTATCGAAGAAGTGAAACAACAAACGAAGAAGCACGGGCTTCCAATGCCAGAAATTTGGATTGAACCTGGACGTTCTCTCGTGGGAGACGCAGGGTCGACGTTATATACAATTGGAGCTTCAAAAGAAGTTCCCCAAATTCGGAAATACATTGCCGTTGACGGAGGAATGAGTGATAATATTCGTCCGGCGTTGTATGATGCAAAGTACGAAGCTGTACTCGCCAATCGAGTGCTCGACCCTATTGAAGAAACGGTATCTATTGCTGGGAAATGCTGTGAATCTGGTGACATGTTAATATGGGACCTCCCTTTACCAAAAGTAAACGAGCAAGATCTATTAGCTGTTTTTTGCACAGGGGCGTACGGGTATGCGATGGCGAATAATTACAACCGTATTCCTCGTCCAGCGGTCGTGTTTGTAGAAAATGGTGAACATATGCTCGTCGTCAAACGAGAATCATACGAAGATTTAATTCAATTAGATGTTCCCCTCCCTTCCAAATTAAAAACTCGGTAAAAAGGCTAGAGGTCATCTAGCCTTTTTTGATAACGATTGACTTGAAGGATGGAATAAATTTTTTCATAATACTGATTGAGAATGTTTTAAGAAGGTGAAAAAATGGAAAAAAGCAATCGTGTTCTCTTTTTCTTTCTTTTAGCGATGACGCTTGTTTGGGGTGGTATTTATTGGATATTTTTTGCCGGTAAATGAGGAAAGTTGATAAAGAGAAGCGAATTTAGTAATATATTTGGGGAAAGCATCAAAGTTTTTGGTTGAATCTGGGAAAAATAAAATGATGAGGGATACATGTATGTTAGTTCGTTACAAAAAAGCATTTGAAAAAATTGCTATGGGTCTACTTTCATTCATGCCGAATGAAAAAGACTTAAAGAGGCTTCAACAAACGATTAAACAATACGAAACAGACGATAAATGGCAATTATTTTTATGGAAAAACGATGATGATATTATTGGTCTTATTGGTGTTATCGTCCGTGATCAAGTAGTTGAAATTCAGCATATTTCTGTGAACCCTTCATATCGGGATGAAGGAATAGGAACTAGTATGGTAAAAGCCATCAAACAAATGTATCAAAATTATTCTGTACAACCGAATGCATATACGGCATCTTTTTTTGAGAAGTGTGACGGAGAAAACGAATAACGAATGGCTGTTTACATATGCAAACAATAAGCACATCCAGTACGTCTGGTTGTGCTTATTGTTTTTTTCGTCTTTTCTTTTGTAAAGATTCTAGACGAGCTTCAACGACATCTTGACGATCGCGCAAGGAATGCCGATGGATAAGGTACGTATTTGATAAATCGCTAGGCGTTTGCCATATAAGTTTTCGTTTTTTACATTCTTCGATACATACCCCTTCTATGCTTGGTTCTACAATCGGTAGGTTAATGCTTTCATAAGGAAGCCCTTTTTGTAACCGTAATAACAATTTATTGACAAGTTGCTCGAGTTGATCAGGGGAGATTCCAAGTGACCTAATGATGGCGCGGTGTTGACGAAAAATGTGTAAGGAGTTTAGAAACATTCGTTTAGCCCCTTTAACATTGTTACGTCGATAGTGATATTGGCCAACCGCTAGTTGAATAAAACCAACCCAGATAGAAGTTTTTGACCCTTTTTGTTCTTTCCAATATTCTTCTAGCACTTCGTGGCATTCAAAATAATCACGGTCGCCATGAAAATGTATTAGATATTCAATAAACGGCTCAGGAACCATAAAATATTCTCCTTTTTTACATTTCTTACTGGTTGAGTGTATTATATCGAAAAGTTTTATTACCATGATGAAAAAACTTTCGTTAGTTTTGAAAATTAGTTGTTGGACATCTTATATCAATCCTCTATACTTATAATGAGTTTTAGTATTATAGGGACAATAGATTGGTGATGAACATGGAGTATAACGTGAAACTGGATGCCTTTGAAGGGCCGTTAGATTTATTATTACATTTAATTAATCGCTTTGAAATAGATATATATGATATCCCGATGGCAGAGATTACTGAACAATACTTGCTGTACATTCGAACCATGCAAGAATTAGAGTTGGATGTTGCCAGTGAATATTTAGTGATGG
This sequence comes from Aeribacillus pallidus, assembly GCF_050478865.1. Classification (NCBI taxonomy): domain Bacteria; kingdom Bacillati; phylum Bacillota; class Bacilli; order Caryophanales; family Bacillaceae; genus Aeribacillus; species Aeribacillus pallidus. The sequence continues at coordinate 168,712 of NZ_JBCNBW010000034.1, forward strand.
CAGCGACTTTATTGGCCATTAAAAGTAAAATGCTGTTACCCCAGCATGAAGAGATGAATGAAGAACTGGAAGACGTAGTCGAAGAAGACCCACGTGAAGAGCTCGTAGAACGGCTCATCGAATATAAAAAGTATAAAGAAGCTGCGAAAGAATTAAAGGAGCGGGAACGTGAACGGGGACAAATCTTTACGAAACCGCCATCCGATTTATCGGATTATAGTCAAGAGATTGAAGCTTGCGGGGCGGACTTGCAGGTGACCGTGTATGATATGTTAGGAGCTTTTCATAAATTGTTACGTCGTAAAAAATTGCAAAAACCACTCTCAACAAAAATTGCCCGCGAAGAAATTTCGATTGAACAGCGCATGGACGAAATTCGTGAAAAAATTATTTCGTCTAATCGAGCGTTTTATTTTGAAGAACTGTTCCCGTCTCATGAACGAGAACATATCGTAGTGACGTTTTTAGCAATCCTCGAATTAATGAAACGGAACGAAATTTTGGTCGAGCAACAAACGAATTTTGCAGAAATAGTAATTATGGCAAAAGGAGGAGCGACAACCGTTGGACATCATTAATTGGAAAGGCATCTTAGAAAGTTTATTATTTGCTGCAGGTGATGAAGGACTAACATTAAAACAAGTATGTGATGTACTGGAAATTGAATCATACCAAGCGCTTGATATTATTCAACAACTACAAATGGATTATGAAAACGACCGTAACCGAGGAATTCAACTCGTTGAAATGGCCGGGGTTTATCAGCTCGTAACAAAAAAAGAAAACGCGGTATATTTAAAAAAATTAGTGGCAGAAGCGAGCCATTCGTCTTTATCTCAGGCAGCTTTAGAAACATTGGCGATTATTGCATATAAGCAACCGATCACCCGTATGGAGATTGAAGACATACGCGGAGTGCGCACAGAACGCCCGATACAAACTCTGTTGTCAAAAGGGCTTATAAAAGAAGTTGGACGGTCGGAAGGAACCGGTCGTGCTATTCTTTATGGTACTACAAAGGAATTTCTAGATTGTTTTGGTTTAAAAGACTTAGATGAACTTCCGCCATTACCGGAAGAATTGGAAGAAGAATTTGTTCAAGAGGAAGCCGACTTGTTTTTTGAAAAGTTTCAAGAAACGCTTCAAGACGAATAACGCTTTTTGCAATGAACCTCATCGAAACGAATTTTCCGCTCTTCAATAGGTCGTCTTAACGAATATTTCCTTCCCCCTGACCATAAGATAAAGGGAATAAAAAGGGGGGAGGAAAATGAGGGAAGCATCTGAGTATGTAGAAAAACTTAAACAGTGGGTGCAAGAAATAAAACAATGGACTCACGACGAAAACATTAACCATGGATGGTTGCAAACGAACATAAAAGAGTTAGAACATTTGTTGGTACAGGTACGTTCACCAGAAACACTACCAAAAAATCAGCTATTTCAACTTCAACAAAAAGCCGGGCAGATCGACGAATGGATTCGTCAACAATCAAATGGGGCCGTTTGGGTAACCACCTACGTCGTTCCACCGGGCCAACACCAATTGCCCCAATTACCATATCCTTATAACAGTTTAGAACCTTATATTTCAGAAGAAATTATGCGCTTGCATCATGATAAGCATCATCAATCCTACGTTGATGGATTGAATAAAGCGGAACAGAAATTACAAGAAGCTCGAAAAACAGGAGATTTTTCACTCGTTAAGCATTGGGAACGTGAATTAGCGTTCCACGGTTCGGGGCACTATTTACACACGATCTTTTGGGAAAATATGTCCCCAGAAGGTGGAGGCAAGCCTAAGGGGGATCTTGCAAGGACGATAGAGTCCTATTTTGGAAGTTTCGCATCTTTTAAGAAGCAATTTACCGAAGCGGCCAATCAAGTGGAAGGAGTCGGTTGGGCACTTCTTGTATGGTCCCCAAGATCAAGGCATTTAGAAATATTACAGTCAGAAAGACATATGAACCTTACGCAGTGGGATACCATTCCACTACTAGTGTTAGATGTGTGGGAGCATGCGTATTACTTACAATATAAGAATGACCGACAAACATACGTTAATAATTGGTGGAACGTCGTCAATTGGAACGATGTTGAACAACGATTTCAAAAAGCCAAGACTTTAAAATGGAAACCGTATTAACAGCCTCCTTGATCTTAAAGGAGGCTGTTTTGTGTCAACGACGGGTAAATAAATTCATTCATAACGAAACGGTACAAGCATACAATTGTACAAAGACGGACGAAGAAGAGGAGAGGAATCATGAGGAAAACAATGCGTATGCTTGTATATATGATTGGAAGTTTCGTTTTCCTTTTTTGTTCCAGCGTCTACGCCGACGATAATCTTTCATTAAGTGCAGATAGTGCGATTTTAATGGAACAAGATAGCGGGAGAATTTTATTCGAAAAAGAGGCTCATGAGCGGAAACGAATTGCGAGTATCACGAAAATTATGACGGCCATTTTAGCAATTGAATCGAATAAACTCGATGAGATGGTCACGGTCAGTGAACGCGCCGAACATACGGAAGGATCCTCAATTTATTTAAAAAAAGGTGAAAAAATCAAACTGCTCGATTTAGTATATGGATTAATGTTACGTTCTGGAAACGATGCTGCCGTGGCGATAGCGGAACACGTCGGCGGGAGTGTCGAAGGGTTTGTCTTTTTAATGAACGAAAAAGCTGCCAGAATCGGGATGACTAATACCCATTTTGCGAATCCCCATGGGCTGGATGACCATGAAGACCATTATTCAACCGCTTATGATATGGCCTTACTGATGCGATATGCCATGCATAACGAAACGTTCCGGGAAATTTCTGGGACGAAAGTGTATTACGCACCGGACCCTGAACATGATTGGGAGAGAAAATGGAGGAACAAAAACCGTTTGTTAACGGAGCTGTATGAATACTGTACGGGCGGAAAAACTGGTTATACGAAACGGGCTCACCGAACGCTCGTTACAACAGCATCAAAAGATGGGGAGAATTTAATTGCGGTGACGTTAAATGCTTCAGACGACTGGAACGACCATATTACCATGTTTGAATATGGATTTAAACAATATAACATGGTGGGAATTTTGGAAGAAGGCACTATTAAAGCGATTGATCAAAAATTTTACAAAAATAAAGTGTATCTCGACCATCGAATCGAATACCCGCTAACGGAAGAGGAAAAAGAAGCTGTTCGTGTAGAATACAAAGTCTTAAAACCTAAGGAGAATTGGGGAAATCATCCACCGGACATTGTGGGAAAAGCGATTGTTTACTTAGGAGAGGAAATGATTTATAAAACCCCTATTTATTTTGACGATTCTTTAATATATGATTCGTCGTCTTGGATTTCCTTATTTAAGCGGTTATTTACTGCCTATTTAGGTGTGAACAACGATGATTAATATCATCTGGGTCGCCATGTTTTTTATTGGCATGGTCTTTGCGGTGATCAACGAAAAATTAGAGGAAGTCAATCAAGCGATTTTTCAATCAGCAAATGAAGCGGTCACTTTGTGTATCGGCTTGTTAAGCATCCTTGTATTTTGGCTTGGGGTAATGAAGATCGCTCAAGAGGCAGGCTTATTAGAACGGCTTACGCGTTTGTTTTTTCCCATCGTCAAACGACTTTTTCCAGATGTACCAGAAAATCATCCGGCCATGGGGTATATTTTGTCCAATATGGTAGCGAATATGTTTGGATTAGGTAACGCGGCGACACCGTTTGGAATTAAAGCAATGGAACAACTAAAACGATTAAATGGAAATCGCGATTCAGCCAGTCGATCCATGATTACGTTTTTAGCCATTAACACATCTAGTTTGACGCTCATACCAACAACCGTTATTGCGATTCGATTAAATTATCATTCAGCATCCCCTACGGAAATTGTTGGTACAACAATTGTGGCCACCTTATGTTCGACGATCGCAGCTATTTTGATTGACCGATATTTTTACTATCGCAGAAAACAAAAAGGGGGAGAATAAGATGGTGTTGTTTTCAACCTTTTCCCTCATGCTTATCCCTTTTCTAGTCGGCTTTATTTTGTTATACGGGACTTTCAAAAAAGTACCGACGTATGAAGCGTTCGTCGAAGGTGGAAAAGAGGGAATTAAAATTGCTGTTTCCATCATTCCTTATTTAGTAGGCATGTTAGTAGCGATTTCTGTTTTTCGGGTTTCGGGAGCCCTCGATTTTTTTGTTCAACTCCTCCAACCGGTTTTATCGGCTATTGGTGTTCCTGCGGAAATAGTTCCGTTAGCTATTATCCGACCAATTTCTGGAACAGCCGCTTTAGGAATGATGAGTGACCTTATTGCTACGTATGGACCTGATTCGTTCATCGGTCGAATTGCTTCGACACTACAAGGGAGTACGGATACGACCCTCTACGTATTAACGGTTTATTTCGGAGCAGTCGGAATTAAAAAAATGGGCGATGCGTTAAAAGTTGGGTTGCTGGCTGATTTGGTTGGAATTATTGCCGCGATTGTCGTCGTAACACTTGTTTTTGGATAAATAGAGCTGACACTTGTTCAGCTCTATTTTTATGGGCAAAATAAAGAAGGGCATCATTGTATGTGGATAAATGATTGCAATTCCAATTTTGTAGTGTTACAATCACTTTCGTTTTATTCGAACTTGTGTAATAATGCATTAAGGTAGAGAGTGGTTCGGGTACATAAACAACAACGAGAAAAAGGAGTGGTATGATGGAACGTTTACAAAAAGTTATTGCCCATGCCGGGATTGCGTCACGTCGAAAAGCGGAACAACTCATAAAAGAGGGGAAAGTAAAAGTTAACGGAGAAGTAGTTCGGGAGCTCGGTACGAAGGTAAGTTCCGACGACAAAATCGAAGTTAATGGAATTCCAGTAGAGCGTGAAGAAAAAGTGTATTATCTTTTATACAAGCCGCGAGGAGTCATTTCTGCTGTGAAAGATGAAAAAGGACGAAAGGTCGTTACGGATTTCTTTACTGAAGTTCCACAGCGCATTTATCCAGTCGGTCGACTAGATTATGATACATCTGGTCTCATTTTATTGACGAACGATGGCGAATTTGCGAATTTAATGATGCATCCGCGCTATGAAATTGAAAAAACATACATTGCCAGGGTCAAAGGAATTCCACCAAAACATGTGTTAAAACAATTGGAGAAGGGAATTCGTTTAGAAGACGGGATGACTGCTCCGGCAAAAGTAAAAATGAAATCTTTTGATAAACGGAAACAAAAAGCAATCATTGAAATTACGGTTCATGAAGGTCGTAACCGACTCGTTCGTCGGATGTTTGACGCCATCGGGTATCCAGTGCAAAAGTTAAAACGTGAACGATTTGCATTTCTAACGTTAAAAGGGTTAAACGCTGGGGAGTTTCGTGAACTTACCCCACATGAAGTCAAACAATTACGAACGCTTGCAGAAACAGGTTCCATCTTATGAGGAACCTGTTTGAATTGTCACATAACATTCAAAAGTGTGGAGCCAGTCTCATTTTGATACAATGATATAATAGAGTGGGGAAAAAGTACGATTGGCTTTGAAGAGTAGGAGGATTTTTTTATGAAAAAACAGCGCCTGATGATTCGGACCATCATACTAGCTCTTCTTGCAGCAGTTGTGATATACACGTTATATGCGAACATGTCTAAAGAAGATCAAGCGATTGTTGAAAAAGGTGATCAAGCCCCTGACTTTGTTTTACAAGACTTAGAAGGTAATAGCTATCAACTATCAGATTTTAAAGGACAAGGGGTCTTTTTAAACTTTTGGGGGACTTGGTGTAAACCGTGTGAAAAAGAAATGCCTTATATGAACAATCAATACAAAAAGTATAAAGATTTAGGTGTAGAAATTTTAGCTATCAATGTCGGTGAATCGGCTTTTACAATTAATAAATTTGTAGAAAAACATCAACTGGAATTTCCAATTCTTGTTGATAAAGATAAAAAAGTATTGGACCGATACGGTGTCATCCCTTTACCGACAACGTTTTTGATCGATAAAAACGGTAAAGTCGTCGAAGTAATTACAGGTACAATGTCAGAACAAGATGTTATACGATACATGGAAACGATTAAACCATAAGAAGGTGTACAACCATGAATGAAATCAAATGTGAATGCGGTCATGTCAATCCAATTGGTACGGTATTATGTGAAGCGTGCGGGAAAGCATTGGCCGAAGAAGCGGAAAAAAATGAGCTTCATGATATGCGATATGAAGGAAGTGCCCGCCGTTCACAAACTTACAATAAAACAATTATTGATAAAATATGGAATTTTTTCTCCTCTGTTAAAGTAGGGGTTTGGCTTATTGTCATTACCTTATTGGCCTCCATTATTGGAACGATTTTACCACAGGAGATGTACATTCCAAAAACGATGACGCCAGCCCAATTTTATGCTCAAGAATACGGTTGGTTTGGAACCCTGTATTACAAACTAGGGTTTCACAACTTGTACGGTTCTTGGTGGTATTTACTTTTAATTGCATTAATTGGGGTTTCGCTCGTTATTTGTAGTTTGGACCGTGTGATTCCACTACATCGAGCGCTCAAAAATCAGCGAGTGACTCGACATGAAAGTTTTATGCGACGTCAACGATTATTTAGTCAAGGGAAAGTCGAAAATGTAGATGTAGCAATGGAACAATTAGAAAAGCTCCTAAAAGAAAAACGGTATCACGTAAGAAAAGAAAACGGCAATATATTTGCCGAAAAAGGTCGCTTTTCTCGTTGGGGTCCTTATGTGAACCATATCGGATTGATTGTCTTTTTAATCGGGGCGATGTTGCGTTTCGTTCCAGGTATGTATGTAGACGAGGTACTGTGGATTAAAGAGGGCGAAACGAAACAAATTCCTGGAACCCAAGGAGAATACTATTTAAAAAACAATCAGTTTATTTTAGAAGTGTATGATAAAGAAAAAGATCCGGATGTGTTTCAACAAGCGATTGATCGGGTCGGAGTTATTGCGAAAACATATCAAACGAATGTCGAGCTTTACAAAGTCAAGGATTCTTCCAACCCAGATCAACCTTCATTAGAGAAAGTAAAGGAACAAGCGATTCGCGTGAACGAACCGTTAAAGTTTAACGGATATGCTCTTTACCAAGTGGACTATCGTTTGAACGAATTACAAAGCATGACGTTTAATTTAACGAACAAACAAACGGGAGAATCGTTCGGAACGATTACGATTGATTTATTTAACCCACAAGAAGTATACGATTTAGGAAATGGTTACGAAGTGGAATTAATCGGTTATTACCCTGACTTTTCCGGTTTTGCAGAAAATGGTGAACCGCAAACGAAATCACCAAATCCAAATAACCCAGCCTTTTTGTTTAAAATGCACTCACCGGAAAAACCAGACGGTGAAATTAGTTTTGTAGCTATTCAAGAAACGTTAGAGCCACTTGGAGAAAATTTGTATAAAATGAGTTTTGCAGGGATTGAAATGAAGAACTTATCGGCACTTATCGTCCGTAAAGACTTAACTTTATGGATATTAGGACTTGGTGGGACGATATTTATGATTGGACTCATTCAAGGGTCCTACTGGAATCATCGCCGCTTATGGGTTCAACGGAAAAACGGGGAAATTTTACTTGCCGCTCATACGAATAAAAACTGGCATGGCTTAAAAAGAGAGATGGAAAGTATGTTTAAACAAGTATCTTTCCCTCCATTGATCGATCAAAAAATACAAAACAACTCGTAAGGAGGCATTGAAGTGGCTGATCTTGTAACTTTAAGTTCCAACTTGTTATATACGGCCTTTATTATTTATTTAGTGGCCACGTTATTTTTTGGTGGCTCTATTCGTTCCAAAAGCCGAATGGAAGAGAAACCAGCCAAAAATCGCTGGGCAACAATAGGTATTACGTTAACGATCATTGGTTTTATTGCACAAACTGGCTATTTTATTACTCGCTGGATAGCATCAGGTCATGCGCCAGTCAGTAATTTATTCGAATTCACGACATTTTTCGGAATGATGTTAGTATTAGCGTTCATTGTCATTTACTTTATATATCGGACGACGGTTCTCGGACTATTCGCCTTACCGATTGCTATTTTAGTAATTGCCTATGCCAGCATGTTTCCGCGCGAAATTAGTCCATTAATTCCAGCGCTTCAAAGTGATTGGTTACATATTCACGTAACCACAGCTGCATTAGGGGAAGCGATTTTAGCGATTAGTTTTGCGGCAGGTCTAATTTATTTAATTAAAGCAGTGGACCAATCGAAGAGTAGTAAACAAACAACATGGCTCGAAGTCGTACTTTTTAGTTTAATCGCAGTGTTAGGATTCGTCCTTGTTTCTACGTATTTCTCCGCCACTAAATATGAAGCGACGTTTAATTGGATCGATAAAAACGGCGAAGCAAAGGTATTTGAATATCATTTACCAGCGCTTGTTGGTCCGAATGAATGGGAATTAACAATCCCTGATCGAATGGAGCCATTAGTCGAAGTTCCAGCTATCATTAATGCGAAAAAGCTAAATACCGTTATTTGGTCCCTGTTAGGTGGAGCAATCATTTATCTACTTATTCGACTGCTTTCTCGGAAGCGAGTCGCCCATTTATTGCAGCCGTTAACAAAAAATGTTAACTTAGATTTAGTAGATGAAATAAGCTATCGTTCCGTTTTAATCGGATTTCCTGTGTTTACACTAGGGGCCCTCATTTTCGCAATGATTTGGGCTCAAATTGCATGGACACGCTTTTGGGGGTGGGACCCGAAAGAAGTTTGGGCGCTTATTACATGGTTATTTTATGCAGCATTTTTACACTTACGCTTATCAAAAGGATGGCATGGGGAAAAATCGGCTTGGCTTGCAGTGATTGGGTTTGCAATCATTATGTTTAACCTTGTAGCCGTAAACTTAGTAATAGCTGGTCTTCACTCGTATGCTGGTGCATAAACCTTCACGTATTTTGTGAAGGTTTTTTTCAAATCATATTTAGATACAAAAGAGTAGGGGGATGTTCTATGGAAAAACAAACAAAAATTTTAGTGGTAGATGATGAGGAAAGAATTCGTCGTTTGTTGAAAATGTATTTAGAACGAGAAAACTATGTGATCGAAGAGGCAGAAGATGGCGATATAGCGCTCGAATTAGCGTTAAATAATGACTATGATTGTATTTTACTTGACTTAATGATGCCTGGGAAGGACGGGATTGAAGTTTGTAAACTCCTACGTGAGAAAAAAGCGACACCTGTTATCATGTTAACGGCGAAAGGGGAAGAAGCGAACCGTGTGCAAGGGTTTGAAGTCGGAACTGATGATTATATTGTCAAACCGTTCAGTCCGCGGGAGGTTGTGTTACGCGTAAAGGCGTTGTTAAGACGTTCTTCTACTACTCAATATTTAAAAACAGATACGAAAACAAAAGACATCATCGTTTATCCACATTTAACGATTGATAACGATGCCCATCGGGTAACAGCGGATGGAAATGAAGTGAATTTAACACCGAAAGAATACGAATTACTTTATTTCTTAGCCAAATCTCCAGATAAAGTATTTGATCGTGAACAATTGCTGAAAGAAGTGTGGCACTATGAATTTTTCGGTGACTTACGGACCGTAGATACGCATGTAAAACGTCTTCGCGAAAAACTGAATCGCGTGTCGGAACATGCTGCGAAAATGATCGTGACCGTTTGGGGCGTCGGTTATAAATTCGAGGTTGTGAATGAATGAGACTATGGCGTAGTGTCGTCGGCAAGCTGTGGGGGACGATTTTATTGCTCGTCTCTTTCGTTTTATTCATTTTAACGATTTTACTACTAGAGTTTTTTGAAAATTATCATGTTACTGTCATTGAAAAGAATTTAACCGGCACAGCAAAAAAAATAGCGAAAATATTAGAAGAGCATGACGAATTAGAGACAGGATTGAATATTTCGTGGGAACTCATAGACGAAAATACGAAAGTTATCGTTTTGTATGACGATGAAACAATTTATTCTCCGAACATGTCGCTAGAAGAAAAAAGGGCTGTCACTGAATTTATTCGGTCGTCGTGGAACGATGGCGCTGAAGCTTCCAAACAAGAACTTTCTTTATCTAGTTCGCAAAATCGCTATGAAAATCTTTTAGTGATTTCTGTGCCGTTTCAGTTGCCAACAAATCGTGGGATGATTTATGTCTTTCAATCGCTGCAAGTGTTGAAAGAGACGTCCAAACAAACAACCAATTTAATTTTGCTTGCCGCTGGTATCGCAATTTTTTTAACAACGATTTTTGCCTTTTTCTTATCGACACGAATTACCGCCCCTTTACGAAAAATGAAAGAGGCAGCGTTTGCTGTCTCTAGAGGGAAATTCGATACGAAAGTTCCGATTTTAACCCATGATGAAATTGGGGAGCTAGCTACGGCCTTTAATCAAATGGGCCGACAATTGAAGTTTCATATTAATGCCTTAAATCAAGAAAAAGAACAACTAGCTAGTATTTTAAGCAGCATGGCTGATGGAGTTATTACGTTAAATCGGGATGGGGATATTCAAGTTTCCAATCCACCAGCAGAACGGTTTTTACAAAATTGGTATTTTGAAAAAGGAGACGAGAATCAAAAAGAAATTCCTTCAAAATTGAAAGAACTATTTAAAAAAATGGTCAAAACCGAACAAGAGCAAACTGGAGAAATTACTGTTCAAGGGCGTTCGTATGTGATTATAGTGAGTCCATTGTATAATAAAGACTCAATTCGGGGGGCCGTGACCGTCGTACGAGATATGACGGAAGAACGTCGTCTCGATAAATTGAGAAAAGACTTTATCGCTAACGTCTCCCATGAGCTTCGTACGCCGATTTCGATGCTGCAAGGGTATAGTGAAGCTATCGTTGACGATATCGCAGAAACAGAAGAAGAGAAAAAAGAAATTGCTAAAATTATTTATGATGAATCATTACGGATGGGACGATTAGTCAATGATTTACTGGACCTTGCCCGTATGGAGGCCGGTCACCAGTCACTAAACATCGAACAAGTAGAGGTCACTTCTTTTATCGAGAGAGTAACGAATAAGTTTCAAGGGATTGCAAAGGAGAAAGAGGTTGAACTATCGTTTCAATCAAATAGTGACACTCATCCATTTTTTATGGATCCTGATCGCATTGAACAAGTATTAACAAATTTAATTGATAACGCCCTGCGCCATACTCCGAATGGTGGCTTTGTCAAAGTGATTCAAAATTTGGATGAAAAAGGATTAACCGTTCATATTCAAGACTCAGGTTCTGGGATTCCAGAAGAAGACTTACCGTTTGTTTTTGAGCGTTTTTATAAAGCAGATAAAGCGCGTACTAGAGGCCGTTCTGGAACGGGATTAGGGTTAGCAATTGCCAAAAATATTGTCGAATCGCATAAAGGATATATTTCGGTTCAAAGTAAAGTTGGCCATGGTACAACCTTTACCTTTTTCTTACCATGGATTAATCCATCAGACACGTAAATTTGGGCGTCTTGTGTACAACCCTACGGTGTCATTGATTGTCAAACAGAGGTACATTTTGATGAATAATTTTGTTTCATGAGAAACCAAGATAGATAACTTGATTGAAAAAAACTTCTTGTCTAAATATTAATATTTTTGTAACATATTAAGAGGATTGTATTAAAAATACGACCTAATATGAACTGAAAGAACAGATGGTGTCCCATTTGGACTTAATAGGGAATTCGGTGAAAATCCGAAACTGTCCCCGCAACTGTAAAGGTGGACGAAGCGAGCATACCACTGTGCTAGATTTATAGCATGGGAAGGGCTTGCTTAGGAAGAAACCTAAGTCAGTAGACCTGCCATCTCGTTCTAAGTTTCAAAGCTTCGGGGGTTGAGCTTTTGAAACGGACCGTGAAGTGATTTTTTTCATGATGTCCGTTTTAGCTCATCCGATTTTGGATGGGCTTTTTTCAACCCTACAAAAATGAGGAAGGGGTAAGGACTATGAAATGGTGGAAACAGTTAGCAGCTCTCATGCTCATGCTGTTGTTGGTGTTGTCTGGTTGTAATCAAGAAGGATCAACACCAACAAATGAAGTAACATCAGAGGAGACACAATCATTACCTGTAGTGACGGATGCGTTAGGGAATGAAGTGCAATTAGATAAACAACCGGAACGAATCGTATCGCTTATTCCGAGCAATACAGAAATTTTATATGCCATTGGTTTAGGGGATGCAGTTGTTGGTGTATCTGATTGGGATAATTATCCAGAAGATGTGTTGAATAAAGAAAAAGTTGGTGGAATGGAATTTGATGTTGAAAAAATCTTGTCTCTTGAACCGGATTTAGTGTTAGACCATGGTTCACGCAATCACCAAGAAGATACACTTGTAAAACAATTACAAGATGCAGGTGTTCCGGTATTTGTTGTTCCTGAAGCAAAAAGTATTCAAGGTATTTTTGATACAATCGTTCAAGTCGGAAATTTAACGGGACAACAGGAACAAGCAGAGACAGTTGTTAGTGACCTCACAAATCGCTTAAACGAACTAAAAGATCAAGTGGCTCAAATGGATAACGGAGAACCGAAAGTGGTTTGGATAGAAATTTCGCCACAGCCGGAGCTTTATTCAGCCGGAAAAGGTACATACATTGATGAAGCGATTGAAATGTTAGGGGCGAAAAACGCCGTTGAACAAGAAGGCTGGCCACTCATTACTGAAGAAGCAGCCATTTCGTATAATCCGGATGTAATTATTACGACATATGGTTATTATGTGGACAATGCGATTGAACAAGTGCTATCCCGCGAAGGTTGGCAAGACGTAAAAGCGGTTAAAAATAAAGCCGTCTATGATGTACAGGCTGATTTATTATCCCGTCCGGGGCCACGAATTATTGAAGGGGTCGAGGAGCTTGCAAAAGCCATTTATCCAGATCAATTTAAATAAAAAAATACAAACTGTCTTAGCTATTGTTATTGCGATTGGATGTATAGCATTGGGGGTATCGGCAGGGGCGCTGTCGATTCCCTTTTCTATTATTGGTCAAATCTTCTTACATAAATGGTTGGCTGTCCCTTTACCAGATGGCGTAACCGATGTGATGAAAAATGTTATTTGGAACGTACGTTTGCCACGAGTGGTATTAGCCTTTTTAGTGGGTGCATCACTATCATTAGCTGGGGCAGCCTTTCAAGGACTGTTAAAAAACCCACTGGCAGATCCTTATACGTTAGGTGTCTCTTCTGGTGCGTCCGTCGGTGCCGTCTTAGTGATTTTTTTTCAATGGCAATTTCCAATCATTAATGGGTTAACCTTACCGTTTGTTAGTATTGCGTTTGCTTTACTTACATTATGGCTCGTATTACGGTTTGCAAAAGCGATCGATCACCATTTACGAGTAGAAACACTCATTTTAACAGGTATTATTTTTTCATCCTTTTTAGGGGCTGTGATTACCCTCTTCGTTGCCCTATCTGGGGAAGAGCTTCGCCAAATAATTACATGGTTGATGGGGAGTGTGGCGATGAGAGGGTGGGAATTTGTCTATCTTCTCCTACCGTTTTTTTTAATCGGAGCACTTCTAATTTTTTTCAACATTCGCGAGTTGAATGCGTTTACATTCGGTGAAGAAGTAGCAAAGCATCTTGGGGTGGATACGGAGCAAAGGAAGAAAATGCTCCTATTAGGGGCGTCAATTTTAACTGGAGCAAGTGTAGCGGTTAGTGGGACAATCGGTTTTGTCGGACTCGTCATTCCGCATATGGTTCGTCTATTCATTGGAAGTAATCACCGCTGGTTGCTACCGCATTCTCTTTTTTATGGCGGTGCTTTTCTGGTGATCGCTGATTTGTTTTCGCGTACGATAATCGAACCACGTGAATTACCAATCGGAGTCGTAACGTCCTTTATCGGAGCCCCTATATTTACATTTATTTTTTTCCGACGTAGAAGAAAAGGGATGTGAGACAGATGGCCAAACAACCTTTTATTTCCCTAGAAAATGTTTCTTTTCGGTATGACGAAAACACGCCGTTAATAAACGCCATTAATTTATCGATAGAACGATTCGAAATGGTCGGTATTATTGGGCCGAACGGTAGTGGAAAATCGACGTTGTTAAAATTGATGAATCGATCTTTGTCGTTACAACAAGGGGATATTTGGATTAACGGAAAACATATTCATGATTTTTCACCAAAGGAATTTGCAAGAAAAGTAGCCGTTTTACCTCAACATATGGAATTATCGTTTTCCTATACCGTTAAGGAGACTGTTTCCTTTGGAAGGTATGCTCATCAAAAAGGAATGTTTCCGAAATGGACGTCAAAGGATGAACAAGTAGTCCAACAGGCGATGCAACAAACGCAAGTGGATCACTTCGCGCAAGTTCCTGTCGTGCAATTAAGTGGCGGCGAAAGACAACGGGTGTTTCTTGCTCGGGCTCTTGCTCAAGAAGCGGAACTTCTACTGTTAGATGAGCCGACGAATCATTTAGATATTTCGCATCAAATTCAACTGTTAGCCTACTTACGCTCGCTTGTTGATCAACAAAAACTCACAGTCGTTTCTGTGTTCCATGATGTAAACTTAGCACTTATGTTTTGCGATCAGCTCATTATGATGAAAGAAGGAACGTGTGAACGACAGATCGTTCGGATGGATCGAATACATGAACAGCAATTGTCGTCCCTTTATGGTCTTACGTTTCATCTCCTTCCACATGAATCGAAAAGTACCATGCAGCTACAGCCTTTCGTTCCGAGTAGCTCGTTTTTTGGCAAAATAAAAGTTCATTTCAATGAAAAAGGAATTGATTTTTCCCGCCCAGTACGGTTATTTGGTAAATGCAATCAGGTTACGTTTGATGGTTGGTATGATGGGGTAACTAAAGAAGAGGTGGAAGAAAAGAATTACGCGGTTGCCCCTTCTCTTACACGAATTGAAGAGGTATATACTTCACAAGATGTAAACGTATATGGGTTATTCCATCAAAAATATGAGAGCCATGTCACTTTATATTTCCATATTAACCAAAGATTTTCATCTCTCCAACTTATTGATGTTTATACTCGTTGTTATGAAGAACTTGCACCAATTTTCCCTAAATTAAATAGTAAAATAACGATATTAATAGGTACTTGTGAATCTTCTTCGCAAATGAATGAAATACAATTTGACCGTATTCGACAATCGATATTTACGTTTTTAAATAAAGGAAAGAGATAAAAAAATCTCCTTCCTTTTTTCTTTAAAACGGGATATAGTGAGTTTGTAACTTTTTTTATTGAAGGTACGACTAATTTATTGACAGGAGGATATTTTATATGGACTCCTTTTTTGAAAAATTGTATGACAAGTACCACCAAGATGTATTTCAATTTTTATTTTATATGGTTAAAAATAGAGAACTTGCCGAAGACTTAGTTCAAGAGGTTTATATACGAGTATTAAAAGCCCAATATCATTTCCAAGGGAGGAGTTCTGAGAAAACTTGGTTATATTCGATTGCGAAAAATGTGGCGATTGATTACTTTCGAAAACAAAAAGGATGGAAAGAACGTATTGTTGATTTTTTTGATTGGAAGAAACAGTTAGTGATAAGCGACGCACCCATGCCTGAAGAAATTGCTATACAAAAAGAAGAAATTCAACTGATGTTTGAATGTTTACAAAGGTGTACGACAGACCAACAAATGGTGATTATTATGCGTTTCATTCAAGAATTATCGATTCAAGAAACCGCTGAAGCACTTGGCTGGACGGAAAGTAAAGTAAAAACGACGCAACACCGTGCATTAAAAGCATTAAAAAAACACATAATGGCTATGAAGGGAGGGTCGGAAACAAATGAAACGACATGAAGAGTACGAACAACAAATGAAAGAAATACTCCAATCGTTCCCTTCTATTTCCGACCATCGAACAAAAGAAGAGGTATATGACGAAATTCAAAAAAGAAGGCAGGAACCTCAAATAAGTCCAACGAAACGTTTTTATCTCATTCCTTCCTTTGCGGTTGTTGCTGTACTTGTTCTTTGTTTTGTGACGTGGAATATCCTAGTACAAAATGACCCTCACTATAATATTAGTGAAGACGGTGCTGAGAGTATATCTTTTGAACAAACTGTTTCTGAAGAGATGGAAGGCAAAAAATTTTCGATTATGGCGATGGAAGAGCCAGTCAAGTCCATTTATGATGATAGCCAAACCATTTTCACCTTTGGTCTACTTACTCCGGACCAACTCGTCGTTCCAATCAGTATCATTGGATCGAACGAGAGCTCTTGGTTTCAACAATTTCAAATATTAGCAAAGAAAATTCCTGAAGAGGAACTAGGATTTCAACCGTTGTATTCAAGTGAATTGATATCTTTTAAGCAACCAGAAAGTGAAAAGGTCCAATTACACATGAAAGTAGGTTCATTAACGGATCGACAAGTAATCGATGTTCAACCAATATATGAATCATTGAACTATACTTTTGCTGATTCGAACATTCGTTACGCAGAGGTCGTTACCGACGAGGCACAAGGGGAGTCGATTGAACAGCAATTTTCTATTAATAATAACCAAAAAAGTTCTTACTATATTTATCAATTAGGTCGAAAAAGTTATCTGGTCCCAATGAAAGGGGATTATTCTTCCTTGCAATCGGTCATTCAAGCAATGAAGCATGCCCCACGCGCCAATTTACAGCCGACGTTACCAGAACATGTTCAAATAAAGATTCAACCAATCGACAAAAATACAATATCATTGATTTTTCAACCGAAAGTTGATTTAGCGATTCTACCTTACGCCAACGCCATTCATATGATTGAATCCCTTTTACTCGCAGCGAAACAATTTGGCTATCAATTTGTTTCATTCGAAAATATTACTCCAAAGAGTTGGGATAAATTTCAATTTCGAGAGCCAGTAGCCGTTCCTAAGGCACCGAATGGGATTGCTTTACATCTGGAAGCCTCACAAAATAATAACGGTAATCGTTAAAAAAGTGTTTAATCATTCTTGGTTAAGCACTTTTTTGTTGTATGAATAAATTTTTTTCGCCTGCAAACGATAACAGATGTAAAAAGTTTCATTCCAATAAGTTAGGAGAGAATGACATTGGATTATTATTTTAGGCGGTTCTATATTATATTTTTTGGTTGGATGATTATGTTGTCTCCAAGTCCGGCCAAAGGAGCGGAACTATCTCATTGGGTGTTTCCAACAGATGGTATTATTACCGATACGTTTGGTACTCGAGACGGAACTCATAAAGGAATCGACATAGGTGGTAGGCTCGGAACGAATGTATTTGCCGTTGATAAAGGGAAAGTCATACGTTCTTATTATTCTTCATCGTACGGGAATGTTATTTTTTTACAACACCCAAACGGCTTTGAAACCGTCTATGCTCATTTACAAAAAAGACTTGTGAATGAGGGAGACCAAGTACAGCAAGGACAACTGATTGGAAAAATGGGCTCCACTGGTCATTCGTCAGGTGTCCATTTACATTTTGAAATTCATCAAGGGGCATGGACGATAGAGAAAGTAAACGCCATCGATCCGTTTGTTATTTACGGAAAAGGCGGTATTGGGGAATACGTTTTTGCGTTAGTACACGACCCATATCAAACCATGGAAGTCTCTCAGGTACATAAAGTGATTACTTATACGATCCAGCCTGGCGATACGTTGTATCAAATTGCAAAAATCAATGGGGTCTCCATTGAACATTTACAACAGTGGAACGAACTTTCGAATCCTCACTTGATCGTGGCTGGTCAAACGTTGGAAATAAGAAAATAAAAAAGAAGAGGGAAAGTGGTCTTAACCCCTACAGGTAGACATTAAAAAAAGAGAGCATGGTATGATGTTCTTAATAGTCTTTTTGGGAGGGGATTTTTCTATGGCAAAAAAGGGACAAACTTATACATCATATAAAACGTGAAGTAGTTCGTTTGAAGTTGGAGGAGGGCTGGTCTTATCGTCAGCTTCGTGAACAATTTGGGATCAAGAGCGATGCTCAAATTGCTGAGTGGGTAAAGAAAGTA
Organism: Aeribacillus pallidus; assembly: GCF_050478865.1. Lineage (NCBI taxonomy): Bacteria > Bacillati > Bacillota > Bacilli > Caryophanales > Bacillaceae > Aeribacillus > Aeribacillus pallidus. The sequence goes on from NZ_JBCNBW010000034.1 coordinate 186,746, forward strand.
AAAAACAATGAGTCGTTGGACACCTTGAAGCAATTAAAGGGAAAACCATTTACTAAAAAAGCACTCATTCATTTAGATCAAGGATTCCAATATACAAAACTAAGGCGTATGAGAAACAAGTAAAGGAGGAAGCCATTCCCGAAGAGGAAACTGCCTTGATAATGCCTGTATTGAAAGTTTCTTCTCACATTTAAAGACCTAGAAATTGAATTTAGTGCGTCCTAAAACAATCGATCAAGCATATAGGGGATTATGGAGTATATAGATTTTTACAATAAAGATCGATTCCAAGAAAAATTCAACGGCCTTTCCCCGATTGAATACCGAGAAAAGACCGCAGCTTAATATACTCTTTTTTTCATTGTCTACTTGACAGGGTTATGTGCAAAGTTGTCCCTCTTTTTTATATATTATTTCTTGCTTTCTTCGTAGCGAGCAAGGCACTCGTCGATTAATTTTGCTGCAGCTTCTGGGCCTTCCCACGTACCAATTTCTGTTTTCTTACCTTGTAAGTCTTTATATCGTTCAAAGAAGTGAGCAATTTCTCTTAATTTATGTTGTGGTAAATCTTCGATAGATCGAATTTCATCAAAGCGTGGATCCTCAACAGGAACACCAATTAATTTTGCGTCTTCTTCTCCGCTATCTACCATGTTTAAATAACCGATGACGCGCGTATCAATGACGCATCCTGGAAATGTTGGGTTTGTTGTGATGACTAAAATGTCTAGTGGATCGCCATCAAGGGCAAGCGTATTTTCTAAGTAGCCGTATTCAGCTGGATAAAACATAGGTGAGAATAAAACGCGGTCTAACTTAAACACACCACGCTCTTTGTCAAATTCGTATTTATTTTGGCTACCAGTAGGAATTTCGATAAATGCTTCAACGACTTTGTTTTCGAAAGCCATATTCGTTCCTCCTTTAATTGTATGTATGCCTTTTTATTATATTCGAACTACATATAAGTATCAAACGATTATTCTATATGGTTCGTTTTTTATAATATCTTGAAATCAAAATATTTGACTTTCTTTCAAAAGATTATTACAGTATAATAAACGAAAAAAATATGATTCATCTTCGGGGCAGGGTGAAATTCCCGACCGGCGGTGATGAAGGAGTTCCTTCTAAGCCCGCGAGCCCTTCATTGGGCAGGATTTGGTGCGATTCCAAAGCCGACAGTATAGTCTGGATGGGAGAAGATGAAGGTATTGCCAACATGCGTTTTTAAAAACGTTTATTTCAGTATGCCTACAATTCTCCCTCAAGCGTGTCTTGAGGGTTTTTTCATGCATGAAGGCAAAACCTTTCTTCTTGTCGTACGATGAATCACAAAAAGGAGAGAGGAAACAAATGAATAATGGAAGACTCAAAAGATTTGTATCTATTGGAATGTTGAGTAGCATCGCTTATGTTTTGATGATGCTCAATTTTCCATTCCCAGGTTTTCCGACGTTTTTATTAGTCGATTTTAGTGACATCCCTGCGCTTGTCGGAGCCATTTTGTTCGGTCCTTTGGCAGGAATCATCATCGAGCTCATCAAAAATATTTTGGACTATTTTATCACAGGAAGTGAAACAGGAATTCCAATTGGGCATGCGGCGAATTTTACGGCAGGAATCTTTTTCATTTTACCTACCTATTATATTTATCAACGCATGAAGTCTACACGTGGAATGACGGTAGCCCTTGTAGTAGGAACACTTTCAATGGCTGTAAGTATGAGTATATTAAACTATTTCGTCTTTTTACCTGCGTATACATTCTTTTTAAATATGCCGGCCATGAGTGGACCTGAAGCACGTCAATTTATTGTATCAGCTATTTTTCCATTTAATGTCGTGAAAGGATTGTTAATTACGTTCGTTTTTACATTAATATTTATTAGACTCCAGTATTGGTTGAATAAACAATCTGTCATTCATGGAGCTTAAATAAAAAAGAGGATTACATCATTCTTTCATTTGGTGTAATCCTCTTTTTATTGTAGTTAAATTGTACAATTACAGGAATATTTTGTCATAATAATATTTTGTGTCTGGAAAGAATAATTCATTGTCCAAAGTGCTACTGTAAAACGTGTAAGTATATACATTTTAGCCCATATTATTTTCCAAAAAAAAGGCTAACAAAAAGAATGTTAGCCTAAACGATTATTCGAATTTCAATGGGTCTCCGTCGAACGGTTCATCCGCTACTTTAATAGAATCCGTTGGGCAACCTTCGAACGCATCCATCATATCGTCATGTAAAATTTCAGGTACTTCAGCAATACCTTGGTTGTCATCTAGCGTAACAAAGGCAATACCTTCATCGTCGTAGTCGTAGATGTCAGGTGCAGCTGCGCCGCATGCTCCACATGCAATGCAAGTCTCTTTGTCAACAATCGTATATTTTGGCATGAAACTACCTCCCAATAAAGTTGTCTATATAATCGATATTTATTCACGTATCAACAGAAGATGATACAAAAAATGGTGTCATTTACTATTCTAAAGGTGAACTTTGAACATTTCAATAAAAATGTTATAACGTTCACATAAGGAAAAGGGGAAACAATTATACCATATCTTATTTAGCTCATGATAAAATAAGTACATAAAAAATAGGAAAAGGGGATGGACCTTTATGACATATTTTCAAGCCATCCTTCTTTATTGTTTTCAACAAATTCAAACGGAACGGACGATGGCTTCAGTTTTTCATTTACTAAAAGGGAAGAAATCTTCGCAAACGATTCAAGACTCGTTTTTATATAACTTATATATATTTTTTCATTTATTCCCGTTTTTAAAACGGAAAGATTTTGAAAACGAATTGGAACAGCTATCGACATATGGTTGGATTTACTTACAAGATGGTCGCGTGCAAGTTACGGAACAAGGAAAACAACAAGTGTCTGCTTTTTTTCAACAGGAATCTTGGCCTTCTTACTTAAACGGATGGAAATATCAAGATGCAGCCATTGTGTTTTGGAAAAGGTTGACTTTAAGCGTACAAGTTGTGTCTAACTTGATTTATTATCAAAAGGAATATTATCCAATTCAGCGAGAGACGAACGTATTACGTTGGATGAAATGGTGGCTAAAGCAACATTGGACGAATCGTCGGGATTTAGCTAACAAATTATATGATGAATTGTTTACTCTTTTTCAACATGATGCTCCTGAAGACCCGTCATTAGTTGTGTACCGTTTAACAGGGGCTAAACGAATTGGAATGACAGGCTTGCAAGTAGCGGAGTCGTTAAATATACCGTATGATACGTATTGGGTAAAGTTTATTCATATCCTTCATTATGCTCTTCAAACCATACAAAAACATAAAAAAGATTATCCATTACTTTATTCAATGGTAGAAGACCTTTTAACCCCTTTATCGTTAACAAATTCAACAAAAGAAACGTATCAACTCATACAAAAAGGGTGGACGATTTCTAGAATTGCTCAATACCGCTCTTTAAAAAAAAGTACGATTGAGGATCATATCATTGAAATTACGTTAAACGATCCAACCTTTTCAATTGAACCGTTTGTCGACAACGAAACGATCCGCCAAGTTCGTGAAGTTGCAGCTTCGATGAAAAATCGTCGGTTGAAGCCGATTAAAGAACGACTACCGCATGTTGAATATTTTCAAATACGACTCGTGTTAGCAAAGTACGGTGAGGTTTATGAACATACACTCTCTTCTCAAGAAAAAGTTCGGTTATAATTCATTTCGTCCTGGCCAAGAAGAGGTCATTCAATCCGTCATCTCAGGCCATGATACAGTAGCGATGCTTCCAACAGGTACAGGAAAATCATTATGTTATCAATTACCAGGCTATTATTTAAAAGGAACGGTTTTAATTGTTTCTCCGCTCCTTTCGTTAATGCAAGACCAAGTAGAACAATTAAAAATCAAAGGGGAAAAACAAGTCGTTGCTTATAATTCGTTTTTATCTGTATCTGAGCGAAAAGCAGTTTTAGATAAACTGCACCGTTATCGCTTCGTTTTTATTTCACCGGAAATGCTCAAAAATGAGCGGGTGTTAGAACGACTGAAAAGGATTTCTATTTCATTGTTTGTCGTAGATGAAGCTCACTGTATTTCACAATGGGGATACGATTTTCGTCCTGATTATTTAAATTTAGGTAACGTTCGTCAGCTATTAGGAAAGCCAACGACATTAGCCTTAACTGCCACGGCAACAAAAAAGGTGAGGGAAGATATTATTCAACTGTTGCACCTTGACCAACCGAAAGAATGGATTTTTTCCGTAGACAGACCAAATATATACATTCATGTGGAACATGTTTCGGACATGCAAGAAAAAGAGGTACGACTATTACATCTTGTTCAACAGTTACAAAAGCCAGGTATTATTTATTTTTCAAGTAAACGGTTAGCAGATGAGATGGCGAAAAAAATGAGACAAGCTGGACTTAACAAAGTTGCTAGTTATCATGCTGGATTGGATCAAGATGAGCGAATTCTGATTCAGCAACAATTTCTTTATCAACAATTAGAAATCATTTGTGCGACGAGTGCATTTGGCATGGGAATTAACAAAGAAAACGTACGCTTTGTTATTCATTATCATGTTCCTGCGCAAATGGAGTCGTACGTACAAGAAATTGGTCGTGCGGGAAGAGACGGAAACAAAAGCATTGCTATTTTGTTATACATGGAAGGGGACGAACACCTTCATTACGGTTTAATGGAACAAGAACTTCCGACCGACGCTCAAATCGATACGTTTTTTTATGAACTTTATCGGTTAAAAAAATGGCCGGAAGAAACGATGCTAACAGAAATACAACAATCATTACAATTGTCGGATGTGCAGCTTCGTTTTTTACTTCACTATGCTGAACCGCTCAAACAACGACCGGCTCAAAAAGTCCAAGTTGAAGAAATTACCCAACAGATAAAAAACGACCGGGATGTACGCAGGCAAGAAAGGGTTAGAAAAATACAAGAGATGAAACAATGGGTGGCCTCTTTCACATGTCGACGTGAAGGTATTTTATCTTATTTTGATGAAAGGTTGGACCATTGTCCACTAAATTGTTGTGATCAATGTGGGACAAATGTAGACTTCTATTATCAAACGAAGAGTGAAATCAAAGATGAGTCTAAGGAGCAATGGGAAGATATTTTATCCCAATTATTTTATAGATAAGGGGTACAGTAGATGGGAAAACGGCAGATGGATATATTAAAAAACATAAGCGATAAAGAACTCCTCTTTAGCCTTTATTTTACGCAACTAACCCTATTTGTCTTATCTGTAATTTTCGGTATAGTTGAATATGAAGATACCCAGCAATGGCTTTTCCTATTTCAAGGCGAGGGAATCGACATACTAGTAGGTGTTATGGTTGGGCTAATCATCGTACTTATCGATATCATCGGGATGAAAGTGTTACCTCCCTCTTATTATGATGATGGTGGGATCAATGTCCGTCTGTTCCAGCATCGGTCCGTGATACATATCTTTTTCATTGCAGCTGTCGTTGCCTTTTGTGAAGAACTGTTTTTTAGAGGCGTACTCCAAACGACATTTGGCTGGTTTCTCGCCAGTTCTGTCTTTGCCCTTGTTCACTTTCGTTACTTTAGTCATTGGTTTTTAATCTTTAATATTGTGCTGCTAAGTTTCTTTTTCGGGTGGATGTATGAAACGTACACAAGCTTACCAATGATGATCGCTTTACATTTTACGATTAACTTTTTTCTTGGTCTATATATTCGAATGCAAAGTGGGAAGGAGGAAACGCATTGAACCATCACCCTTTTGAAGAGCAAAACGGATGGAAGACGGAGGAGTCGATTTCTTCTTTGCCCCCACGCAGTACCGTTCATTCGAAAAAAAAGACAAAAACGAAATGGAAAGTCCAATATCCGCTTTTGCGCTTTTTGTTATTCTTTTTTATTTTGTTACCAATTACAATCTTTTCTATCTATACATACTGGCAACACGATGAAGAAACAATTCCAGCTTCTATTGAAAAAGGTGGGAAAAAAGTAACTGTTGATGCTCTACCGATTGAGACGGACAAGGAGATGAACTTGGAGGAAGAACCTGCCTTTCCGTCCGTATCTTTAGAAGAACTTTCGGAAAAAATGGAGTTGAGATCTGCAGAAGAACAGTCAACATTATCAATTAGTAGTCCAAAAGAAAGTGAAAAAGAACATGCCGAACCAAAATATCATATCGTTTATCATACGGTTCAGCCTGAAGAGACATTATACCGTATTTCCATGAATTACTTTCATTCCAAAGAGGGAATCGACATTATTAAACGTTGGAATGGATTAAATGATAACGAAATTAAAGTAGGACAAGTGTTACAAATTCCATTACCTCGTGAATAGGAAGTGGTCGATTAGAAGACCACTTTTTTTCATGATTTGATGGACGAGCTCATATACATAATATTAGCCAATCGGTTACAGGAGGGAAGAGACGGTGGAATCTTCAATTATCATGCTCGATGATTGGACTGACCAAGCGACGAAACAGCTATTGCAAAATGTGGTCGAACGCAAAAAAAAATACGAAAAGATGAAAAAGATGCATTTGTTGTTTTTATGGTTCGCTGTTTTTTATTCGTTCGGTTACCTTTATGTATTGTATCATACAATCATTGAACCTTATTCTTATTCATTATGGATCATGTTGAGTAAATTTTTCCAACATTCGTATCAGCTTTACACCTTCTTAATAGCGGTAGGGTTGTTTGGTGGTGTGAAAATTTATCACGACAAAAAAGAAAAGGCTGAAACGGAGTTTCATGCCTTACGTTGTGAAATTATTGATCGTAGCAAAGACCTATGGAGAAATGAAGGATGGATGAATCGCCATAAAGTTTTTCAAATGATGAAAGATAAATATGATATTAATTTATATCATGAGAGTAAGTAATTAGATCCATTAGAAGAATTTCTTACGATCTCGTTCTTCTTTTAAAATTTCTACCGCTTCACGAAAGCGTTGAGAATGAATAATTTCCCGTTCCCTTAAAAAACGTAATCCATCGTTTAAATCAGGGTCATCACTTAAGTTAATAATCCATTGGTAAGTGGCACGGGCTTTTTCTTCAGCAGCAATATCTTCATATAAATCAGCAATAGGGTCCCCTTTGGCTGCGATGTAAGAAGCAGTCCACGGGACTCCGGCTGCGTTTTCGTAAAATAACGCCTTATCGTGATTGGCATAATGGGCACCAAGTCCTGCTTCTTTTAGTTGCTCAGGTGTTGCATCTTTTGTTAGTTTATACACCATCGTTGCAATCATTTCTAAATGAGCAAATTCTTCAGTTCCGATATCCGTTAACAGACCAACAACTTTATCAGGTATCGAATAACGTTGGTTTAAGTAGCGAAGGGCGGCAGCAAGTTCCCCATCGGCACCTCCGTATTGTTCAATGAGATATTTTGCTAAACGTGGATTACATGTACTGACCCGAACAGGATATTGCAACTTCTTCTCATAAACCCACATGATTGACACTTCCTTTCTTGTACCATGTTTCCATCTTAACGGGCAGTTAGCCTTCAAGATGGGCGAATGAAACAAAGAAGATAGGTAGGGCACTTTATACTTGCCATGGCCATGGTGCATCTTTCCAATTCCAAGGAGAACCGGAATAACTGTATCCAAAATTGGTTAACGGACCAAATTGTTGTTCAAAAGCTTTTTTTACTTTTTTTCGCATCTGGATGTAATAATTGTATTGCTGGATCGCTTGAAGATCATTTGGATGAGTGTCTAAATAAAGCGTTAAATCTGTAATTACAAAATCAATGGCTTGCATTTCTTCCAGCATTTCATAGTAGCTTGCTGGCAGTTGCTTCATTGAACTCACCCTTTCCATTTTTCATAAGGACTATAATATGGATCGTAAAACACTTTCCAAAGCGTTCCTTTTCTTAATGCTTCTCTCGGACTGTATTGCGGCAAATTAGGAGGTTGAAATCCTATATATAAATTTGGTGGTGTCGAATACGTTCTTGGACCTAACGATGGACACGGGTCATATGGACTGACAAATGGATGATAAGTTTTATACAAAGTTGGCATGCATCAAACTCCCTTCAAAAGGTTTATCATCACATATATATGGGAAGAGTGCTTCAATCATGAAGAGAAAAAATGAATAAAAAATGTAAAGGATATTGTATGTCACGAACCTTGTGTTCGTCTCTAAACATAAAGTCATTTCTGTATTATATATTCATGAAGATGAATAACATGTCAAAAAGCCCTCTCTCATAGTATGATATGGGAGGGATTTTTTTTGTTTTTACACGTGTTATATGCCTTCATTGGAAGTTTTTGTACGTATTTGTTTACCCAGTGGGTCCCTATTAACACACCTTTTTATTTTGAAGAATGGCTGTTAGAATTTATTCTTGATCCGCTTTTATTTTTAGCAGCAGCGACGGTGTTCTTTATCGGCTTTTTAATGCAAGCCAAAATAGTCCATATTCTCATTCATCTCGTAACGAAACGTCTACCTTTTAATGGATGGGATATTGTTGCATGTTTGATTTTTTTAATCTCCTTATTTGTGCATATACAACTTGGGGTCATTCAAACAATGGCTATTTACTTATTTTCTTTGATCTATGGTTTTGTTTCAGTTAGATAGAAGATATAGGAGGAAATGATGTCTGCAATTCATTGGTTTATGTTTTTAAGCATAGGCGGTGGATGTCTTCTCATGATTATGTGGAAAAACGCCTTTCGCAATCACGTGAACAAACATACGTTTGGTTTGTCGCATTTCCCAAAGGAACGTGAAAGTTTATCTATTTTTTTTATTAGTGACATCCATCGGCGAGTTATTCATTCTTCAATGATTAAACAGGCAAAAGAAGCCGAAGTAGTTATCATTGGTGGTGACTTAACGGAAAGAGGAGTTCCCCTTACTCGAACGAGACACAATCTTCGTCTGTTGAAAAAAATCGGACCCGTCTTTTTTGTTTGGGGAAACAACGATTATGAAGTGGGGGAGCAACATTTAAAACAATTGTTGGAAGAAGAAGGTGTGATGATTTTAGATCAAGATATCTATACATATCAATCATTTACGTCTACAAACATTCGTTTGATAGGCGTGAATTATTTTCGAACGAGCCGAAATCAGTTAGAGCCATTATTTCAACAATTAAATCCACAAGATGTTAACATTTTGATTTCTCATCATCCACGTGTGATTCGGCAATTAAAGAAGGCCGATCATATCGATTTAGTGTTAAGTGGTCATACACATGGGGGACAAATTCGTGTTTTCGGTCTTGGTTATTTCGAAAAAGGGGGCGTTCAAACTGGACCAATAACCACCATACTCACAAGCAATGGGTACGGAACAACCGGTGTTCCTCTTCGGCTAGGGGCACCCGCTGAAGCCCATCTCATTCGCCTCGGGAATTGAGAATAATGCGTGATACTTATCGGACCTTTCCTTCCTTTACACATGACCAATCATAATTTGGGAATGATAACATTAAAGCCATTATAGATGATTTTAGGGACTCGAAAGAGACATTCTTAAAAAAGGACCTGCTGTAAGCGTACGAAACAAAGACGGAAGTTTCATAAATATAACGGAATGTCACGTTGCCGAAAGTGAAAGGTAGAGATGGTGATTGTACCATGAATGCAGCGAACCATTTGTACCTTCTACACATACTATGATGGTAAAGCAAGATGTGTGGGAGGCATACATGATGAAGTTGGAGCGATTATCACCTAATCAACTTAAGTTTTCTTTTTCCTTCGATGAACTTGAACATGTAGGAATTTCTGATGGAAATTTTTGGGATGATGTCACCTTATGGCAAGATGTGTTTGATGATATGATGGAAAAAGCGTATCAAATGCTGGACGTTCCTTCAATGGGGACGGTGTCCATTGAATTAGCATCTTTCACACAGAAAGAAGTTGTCCTTATTTTAACGATTGAAGATCTCGATTCCTTTTTAGATGAATGGACTTCCTTTCATCAAGACAATGATTTAATTAATCCATTTCAAAAAGCATGTTATCAATTTCGTACGTTGGAAGACGTGCTATCATTAGCCCAACGCATCAACCAATCAAAAGTAATGGTGGATGGTTCATTATATTATTATGAAAAACAGTATTATATTATGATTTCAAAGCATGTACCTCAGGCAGCCAAAAGTTTGTTTGAAGAGTATGGTGATCAATCGTCTCTAGCCTCAGCTATCATTGAAGAGTATGGTACACTTGTTCTTCCAAAACAATGTTTCCAACAGCTTGTTTTGCATTTTTTTGGATAAGAGTCAAGTGCTTTCCATAATCAAAGATGTAATGTCAAGACGGAATGGTAGCGTTTGCAAAAAATATTCAAAAAATAATTTTTCTTCTTGCATAAATGTGGGAAAGGTGTATACTATGTCATGAAAGGCGAGACAAAATTCGCAAAAGTGATTTTTATTAGGAGGTTCACAAGATGGTAGCCGAAAAAAACACTAATAACGAAGACAAACATGACGTATTAAAAGCAACACAAACTGTCATACATAACGCTCTTGAAAAGCTTGGGTATCCTGAAGAAGTTTATGAGTTGTTAAAAGAGCCGATTCGTATGTTGACAGTTAAAATTCCAGTCCGAATGGATGATGGATCTGTAAAAATTTTCACTGGCTACCGGGCTCAACACAATGATGCGGTTGGTCCAACAAAAGGAGGAATTCGTTTTCATCCAAATGTAACAGAAAAAGAAGTTAAAGCGCTTTCCATTTGGATGAGTTTAAAATGTGGTATTGTTGACTTGCCTTACGGTGGAGGTAAAGGTGGAATCGTTTGTGATCCACGTGAAATGTCCTTTAGTGAACTTGAACGTCTAAGTCGTGGATACGTTCGAGCAATTAGTCAAATTGTCGGACCTACAAAAGATATTCCAGCTCCTGACGTATTTACGAACTCCCAAATTATGGCTTGGATGATGGACGAGTATAGCCGAATTGACGAATTCAACTCCCCTGGATTTATTACAGGTAAGCCACTTGTATTAGGTGGATCCCATGGTCGGGAAACAGCAACGGCAAAAGGGGTAACGATTTGTATTCGTGAAGCGGCAAAAAAACGAGGCATTGATATAAAAGGTGCACGCGTCATCGTCCAAGGATTCGGAAATGCTGGAAGTTACTTAGCGAAATTCATGCATGATGCTGGTGCGAAAGTTGTAGCAATTTCTGACGCTTATGGTGCATTATATGATCCAAAGGGGTTAGATATCGATTATTTATTAGATCGTCGCGACAGTTTTGGTACCGTTACGAAATTGTTTAAAAATACCATTTCCAATAAGGAAATGTTAGAACTAGAGTGTGATATTTTAGTACCTGCTGCGATTGAAAACCAAATTACGGAAGAAAACGCACATAATATTCGTGCAAAAATTGTGGTTGAAGCAGCCAATGGTCCAACAACGTTAGAAGCTACAAAAATTTTAACTGAGAGAGGAATCTTACTAGTACCTGATGTTCTTGCTTCTGCTGGTGGGGTAACGGTTAGCTACTTTGAATGGGTACAAAACAACCAAGGCTACTATTGGACAGAAGAAGAAGTAGAGGAAAAATTAGAGAAAGTAATGGTGAAAGCATTTAACAATGTATATGAAACGGCACAATCCCGTCGCGTTGATATGCGTCTAGCTGCTTATATGGTTGGTGTTCGTAAAATGGCTGAAGCATGTCGCTTCCGAGGTTGGATTTAAGCAAGACACATCGATTGCATCTATATTTAAAATCTCCTATCATAAAATGATGGGAGATTTTTTCTATGTGAACGTCTATAAGGAGTGAAACACCATGCAGAAAGAAGAAGTCATTATCGTTGGTGGCGGTCCATGTGGATTAGCCGCGGCGATTGCATTAAAGAAAATCGGCAAAAACGCTCTTATTATTGAAAAAGGAAATATCGTGAATGCCATTTATCATTATCCAACACACCAAACGTTCTTCAGTACGAGCGAACGGTTAGAAATTGGTGGAATTCCTTTCGTAACGGAAAATCGGAAACCGAAGCGGAACCAAGCATTAACCTATTACCGAGAAGTGGCCAAACGTGAAGCGCTCCGCATTCACCGCTTTGAAAAAGTGTTGTCCGTTGAGAAACAAGAAGACCGTTCATTTGTTGTTCAAACAACGAAAGGGACTTATACGAGTACGTATGTAATCATCGCAACCGGATATTACGACAATCCGAACTACATGAACGTACCTGGTGAAGATTTACCAAAAGTGTCTCATTATTTTAAAGAGGCACACCCATATTTTGATACAGATGTGGTAGTGATCGGTGGGAAAAACTCCGCTGTTGATGCCGCATTAGAATTGCATAAAGCTGGTGCCCGGGTCACGGTATTGTATCGAGGAACGGAGTATTCTTCTAGTATTAAGCCGTGGATTTTACCAGAGTTTGATTCCCTCATTCGTAACGGTCATATTGAGATGGAATTCAATGCACATGTGAGAGAGATTACGGAAGATAAAGTTTATTACGAAAAAGACGGGAAGATACATGAAATAAAAAATGATTTTGTTTTTGCCATGACTGGATACCACCCCGATCACTCTTTCTTAACGAAAATGGGAGTTACCATTGATCAAGCGACAGGAAGACCTTATTACGACCCTGAAACAATGGAAACGAATATTCCAGGCATTTTTATTGCTGGGGTCATTGCTGCGGGGAACAACGCGAATGAAATTTTTATTGAAAATGGTCGTTTCCACGGTGATTTAATTGCAAAAGCTATACATGAACGAGAACAATAAATGAAAAATGAGCGGATTCTATCGGAAACAAAAGAATCCGCTTGTTTTTGTTCAGACTAAAACAATTATTCAATTGTTGTTAAATCGTTCATTTGTGATTATGCAAACAATAAGTTTGAGTCATGCTTTTTGTCCGTTTAATCCTTTTGAAAAAATACAACATATTATTAGTATAAATTGTTCTTAAAAGTTATCCACAAATACAATTTTTGAGAACGAAATACATGTGTTATTATATTCTTGAGGTGGATTATATGAAAAGAGTGGTCTTAATTACAACAGGTGGAACTATTGCTAGTAAACCAACAGAAAAAGGAACTTTGGTTGCAGGAAAATTAACAGGTAATGAATTAGCTGAACTATGCCAACTCCCTAAAGGGATAGACATAAAGATTGTTGATTTGCTCCAATTGCCAAGTATGCATATTAATTTTAAGGCTATGTTAAAAATTAAACAAGCAATCGAAAGAGAGTTAGAAGATCCAACTATATCAGGAGTAATTGTTACTCATGGTACAGATACATTAGAAGAAACAGCATATTTTCTTGATTTGACTATACAAGACGAAAGACCAGTAGTTGTAACAGGTTCTCAACGTTCACCATTTGATGTAGGGACGGATGTTTATTCTAATTTAAAAAATTCGATTTATGTTGCCATATCTGAACAAATGAGAAATGCTGGTACAGTAGTTGTCTTTAACGAGAGAATTTACTCGGCTAAATACGTTAAAAAAGTTCATGCCTCTAACTTACAAGGCTTTGAATCATTTGGATACGGTTATTTAGGAATTATTGATAATAATGTTGTGAGCATTTACCAAAAACCTTTAAAGAGAGATAATTATGTAATTGTATCAGAAATACCTAGAGTTGATATTGTTAAATGCTATACTGAATCAGATGGAATTTTTGTTGATGCTTCTGTCAATGCAAATGCTAAAGGAATCATTCTTGAGGGAGTTGGCAGAGGACAAGTATCGCCATTAATGTTAGATTCGATTCAAAAAGCATTAGATAAAGGAATTTCAATTGTTGTGACAACCAGCTCTGAAGAAGGTAAGGTTTATCCTGCTTATGAATATAAAGGTAGTGCTTATGATTTGATGAGTAGAGGAGTTATTTTGGGGAATGATTATGACAGCAAGAAGGCGAGAATTAAATTAGCAGTTATATTAGCAGCAAATCAAAAAGTGACTCAGGAACATTTCAAATATTAAAGCTTTTAATATTAAAGTAGACCTAATAATTTTAATATAATATTGAATATACAAATAGTTGAAACAAAGACGCTTGGGTAATTTTTAAAAAACCAAGCGTTTTTTTTGTTTGTTCTTCAACTATCTGCTTCTGTAGTTGAAAAACGTCCCTACTCAAAATAAATATAACAGATTACCCATTATGTTTAAGCTTCTTGTTCAAGCGTCTTGAAAGAAGGTTGGCAGCAGAGTAATTAGGAAAAATGAAGTATATGAAGAGTCACGGTAAGTTGAAAAAACGGATGATAAAACCAAAAAATAACATTAATCAGAAACCAAATAAGGTAAATCGTAAGAATATTTTTTGTAAACCCTCCAGCACAAATTGAAGCTGCACTATTCAGGAGGACTAAGCAACTTGTTTACAATTAATTTCAAATAATAACATAAGTTGGTTAGAATTTTCCGCTGTGTTAAAAATCTGTATTATAAATGAAAACAAATTGAAACTTTATGCAAAAATAAGTCTGTTAGAATACAAAGGATAGAAACAAGTATTTAATACGGTATAAAAATATACTTTTTAAATATAGGTTGGGGGATAAACATGACGTTAGAGAATCAACTGATCAAAAAAACATTTTATGAAACATTTTTAAAAGCAGATGAAAAAAATCCTGTCCGTGTGCTTGGAGAAGCTTTTCTTGCCGGGTATAAAGATGAGACAGCTGACATTTCCACCATCCGTTTTGCCCAAGGAGAAGTATATTTTCATAACAAAGATTATGAAGCTGCTATTTTCAAATGGGAAAACACTCATAATGATTTAGAACCGTGGGCAAAGAAAAATATAGCGGATTGTTATTATGAACTTGGCCAATTATCAACAGCTGAAGAGATTTATAAATCCATTGATACAGAAAGCAGTGTCTTACAATCAGAAGTTGCACTGCAGTTATTTTCGATTTACATAGATCAAGGCAGGCTGGAAAAAGCTGACCAAGTGATTAAAAAAGCGCTATCCTTTAATCCGGACTATCCGAATGTTACTGACATTGCTCGTGCCTTTTTCGAAAAACACAAGGATTGGAAGAGCGCAATTGAATTGGCAGTAAATGAAGCGATCCGAACAGAGTCTCATCACTGGTTTGATATTTTAAAAACATATGCAGAACAAGGATTAACAACAACCTTTGAACCGCATTATTATTCAAAATGCTTAGTCGTGTTATACGAAGTGGATCAGACAAGATTTGAACAGTTAGTACAGGCATTATGGAATAGTTACAAAAACGAGCGTTCATATTTTTCATGGCTGAGGGAATTTAACCATATTTTCTTAAATATCGATGTAAACAGGCAACGCCATTGGGAATACCTTCCAAAACTTTATCAGGAAACTTATTTCGAATTGATCGATGGAAAGTATTTATTGAAAGAACTCGCAGAGATTATTCCGAATATCTTAACGAACTGGATCAAAATAATCGATCATTCTCATGCTTTATTTGCTTCTGCAGCGGTATTGGCATGGAGCGAGAGATTTCCATCAAGTATTAGTCCAGAGGTTGTCAATGATGCTGAAAATCTTATTTTCAATTCCCTTAATGAGACAGACGGTTTGGAATGTAGCCTAACATTATTCGATTCCATCGTAAAATGGGCGGAAGCGCAGCATGTTGATCCAGGTTACCGCTTTAGATGGATCATCCGAGAACTGGTAGATTTTCAAGCACATCATTTATTAGTAGCTGGAACTTCCGGAAATGGAAAGTCTACCTTTATCAATTCGGTCCTTGGAGAAAATATCCTAACTGCTCCGACATCTTCAGTTATTGTATTTAAGGGGGATGATGAGACGGATATTAGAAAAATATCCGATGAAGAAATATCGACCTTTTCAAGTTTCCACGAATTCCAGGAGGCAGTAGATAGACGACTGAATAAGGCTTTTGTGAATACGATTATTGAGTTCTCATTTCCATCGCCAATTTTGCAGGAAAACGGGCTAGTTCTTATTGATACGCCGGGAATTAGTGACCGTAATCGTATGGAAGGTACGTTGAAATATCTGCATTTTGCCGATAGTTTATTATTTGTCCTAGATGCGAACGATCCATTTACCGAAAAAGAACAAGAGATCCTCATGCAGATTCGGGAATGTGCGCCTAATCTTCCAATTCATTTTCTGCTCAATAAAATCGATGAAATTTATAATGAACAGGAAGCTGCAAGTATTGTTGAAGACACTCGAGCGAGAGTTCGCGCATATTTTCCGGAGGCTCAGGTGTTTGCCTATTCGTCACATGTAAGAAGCAGAAAACAACAAAATGATCTAGCAGCGTTCTTGAAAAAATTAAACAAACCAATTGATGAAGACGATCGAATTGAAAAAATATTAATTTTTATTCGTAAATTAATTAGGCATTTATTAGATAAACGGGTTAAAATGGAAAACACCCTAGTTGATTTGATTAAATGGAATGAAGAAATGGCCACAAAGCTAAGTGGTACAATCAATCAATTAACTGATTTGAAAGATGAAAAAGCCCTAGTGATTACAAAAACGTTCCATAAAGTCTTGGAAGAAATCAGATCGGATCTATCCGAAAATATTCCGAAAATTTTACAAGGCTGTTCTGATATAATTCAAGAAGACAGTGATTTCCGTAAAATTCACCTTGAACTAAATGATGAGATGAACAGGCGAGTACATGCTTATGTCAATGATAAGGTTTTACCTGAGCTTTATCGTTCGCTTCAGGAATGGATTTTAACGGCAAATGATGAACTTAAACACTGTCAATCTTTCCTTGATGAAATAAGTGATGGGTTTAATGCGTTGTATGGAGAAGAACGGCTTAAGCTAAATTGCGACTTTGAAGTGCTTGATGACTGGCGCCGGGATGCAGACCGGATGACAAGCAGTGTGCAAATTGATAAGATAAATATTGTTCTCCGCCGCACACCGTATCAAATTTTATTGAAAAGTGCCGGCAGGCTGTTTGGAACCTTTCAGCAAAACAATGCGATGTTATATAACAAATACAAGCAGTTTGTTGAAAATCAGGATTATTTAGACGTTACCGAATCAATCATGAACAAGTTGCTGCTGCCATTCGAATTGTTTGAGAAATCACTGGAACGAGATATTTCGATCTTCTTCCGAAACCCATTTACTGTATTGAATTATACTGTAGAAGAAACAAAAAAAGAAATTAATGATAAAGAAAAAGAGCTGGAGAAAATGAGATCGAATCCGCAAAAATTCCGTGATCCGCTAACATTGTTTGAAATAAAACTCCGCCAATACGAGTGGATTACAACTTCCACAAAAGGAGTTCCTCAAGTATAACAAGATTTAAAGAAAAAATCGGTCCATGAGGCCGATTTTTTCGTTATAAAAATCTTTAAAGGTATAAACTGTTCGCTTACAACGGGTTTTCATCTCTCGGCTTTTAATTCCATTTTCCGTTTCTTCTACCATAGAAATCGTTCCACCCAAAAGAAAGGCTCTATACTAAATGT
>NZ_JBCNBW010000035.1:0-87491 GCF_050478865.1 Aeribacillus pallidus
AAAATACTTTTCCGTCCTTATTTTCATAATAAACGGCTTCCGGTACCCCATCTTCTACATCAGCAAATAATTGGACGTATTCCTTTGAATAATAAACATCTAATTTAGGGAATTTTTCTATATACGTGTTCCAATTATCATGTACACTTAATTTTACCATTTTTCCAGACACCTCTGTTTCACCACCTAACACTCCAAATACTGAGATGCTTTAGCTTAATATTTGGAGTTACGAATGTTTCATTTTTTTCTCCTAGATAAGTCTCTCCTCTTTTAGCTTAAGCGTAAAAAGAAGGAGTACAGTTATACAAATGGTTAAAACCATAAGAATGAGCTAAGGCCTCTAAAAAAACATAGACGGCACAACTAACATCATGAACTAAGTTGTGTCGTCTTCATTTAGATTCAATGTTGGATAATATTCAGCTAGATTTTGTTTAAACCTTCTTTGTGTATGGTCAATGACAGAAATTTTTTAAAGGATAATTCAGTTTTGAACTCTAGGAAACTTCCTTATAATATTGGTATTCAGTCAATAGACATTTGAATCTGCTATTACTACATATGAACTTTAAGTTCGGTAACGATTGTATATCTGGGCTTGGAGATAAAACAAGTAGGGTACGGTTAGGTTCGATAATAGACAGAGCTTTAAGTAAGTCTGAATCCTGTAAGCATTTTATATCTGTTATTCGAAGATACTGATCATTTACCAGTCCTATTGTATATTCCCCATTAGTTGTTTCGATTTCTAATAATGAAAAGTTGTATGTTTTTTGTGCGACTTCAGTTTGAGGGTAGTTTTTTAATTTAAATGGTATATTCTCATTTGAATTTGTATGATAAGGATTTTTTCCCATAAACCAATAGGTTTTTTCTGTCACCTGAAATCCAGTTCTTTCTTTCCAGGCTTTAGTTGTGACATTTTGATCAAAGACATCACAGGTTAGGTGTGAAATACCTTGCTCTTTAGCAAGTTTACATCCTCTCTTCATTAATTCTTTACCTATTCCGGAGCCTCTTATTTCAGGAGAAATAAAAAGATTATTATAATGTAATGTATTTTTGGTTAATCGGCATTCCAAGAATCCGGCTAACTTCTCCTCAATAAATGCTCCAAAAAATATGCAATTAGAGTACTGATATGGAACATTTACAATAGAGTTTACATAGTTTTTGTAACCTGGACATGCATAAATCATCAAGGAAAATAAATACGGGTCCATACCAGACTTTATCAGTGTGATGACATCGTCAACATGCTCCGTACTTAAAGGTAATATTTTCATGTTCATATATCCCTCTCTTTATTCTTTAAACGGCGTTCTTCGTCTAAATCTAACATAGGTCTGTTAGAAAATTCCGCCACACCATCCTTTTTGAAAACTTTAATGACGGTTATTAATAATATTTTCATATCCAACCAAAATGATCGTTCTTCTACATATTTAACATCCAACTCTAGTCTTTCGTCCCACCCTAACAGATTTCTACCTGATATTTGTGACAACCCGGTAATGCCTGGCTTTACGGAATGTCTTTTCATTTCCCTTTCTGTATAATAGGGCAAGTACTTCGTAAATAAAGGTCTGGGTCCGACTAAGCTAAGATCCCCTTTAATGACATTAAATAATTGTGGTAATTCATCTAGACTGTATTTTCTTAGTAAGTTCCCAAACCGAGTCACTCGTTTTTCTTCAGGTAGAAGATTTCCTTGTTCATCTTTATCATTCGTCATCGTTCGAAATTTATAAATATAAAATGGTTTGGCATTTAAGCCTGGGCGTAACTGCTTAAATAAAATGGGAGAACCTAGATAAATTTTTACTAACAAAGCAACGCATAAAATAATTGGCATAAAAAGAATAATTAAAAATAGAGCTGTAAAAAAATCAAATAGACGTTTCCACTTCATCCCCACACCATCTCACCCCTTTAATGTATCACCTTAGCTATATACATCTTTTTATCTATCAACTATTTATTAAATTGACATATCGTTTGCTATCCACATTACGTCCCCTTACTACTAACAAAAATCTTTCCTTTTGTATTTCATTTTATGAAGATATAATGCGAAGGGAACGTTTGGAATGAGAATTGGGTATTTGAAAAGTTCTTATTCCTCCTCAAAGGTTTGAGCAGCTTTTATGGCAGCGGCCAACTTCAGATCCCACTCTGTATCGATATCTAAGGAACGCTCTCTAGGCATACAAAATCCAACCGTCTCTGTTGATAGAAACGTTTTCTTTTCTTGAAACCATTTACATCTCGCGATATAAATGGCCCCATTCAATGAAAATACTTTTGGCAGGTCCTGGCGTCTTAGAGCTGATTGATTCAAATCAATGACTTTTCTCAACTTTGCTTCCTGATCCATAAAATACATCCAAAAAGGACTTTTTTCGGTTTCAGTAACAGATACACATGAATTGGCATTTTTCTTTATACAATATTCAATACATTGATCGATATCGTTTGTGGTACGGAAAGGGGAAGTTGGTTGAAGCTGGATGACCCAATCGTAGTCATCGAGATGTTGAAGACAATGTAAAATAACTTCAACGGAAGAAGAGTGGTCTAATGCTAGTTCTTTTGGTCGAATAAACGGGACTTCACAACCATATTGTTTGGCTACTTCAATGATTTTTTCATCATCTGAAGATAACACCAGCCTGTCAATATACTTTGATTTTTTAGCTTCTTCAATTGTCCAAGCTAAAAGGGGCTTACCTGCTAATGGGCGTATATTTTTACCTGGTATTCCCTTCGAACCGCCCCTTGCTGGTATGATCCCCAGTATACGTTCACCATTAATCATGGGACTCCTCCTGATATCGAATTGCTGTACCTACTTCCCTTGCTGGTACTCCAAGGACTTTTACACCTTTCTTTACGTCTTTATTCACAAGCGCACCTGCTCCAACTAACGCAGCTTCTCCAATATGAATTCCTTGAATAACGGTTGCCCCTGTTCCTACATGACAACGTTTTTCAACATGAACGTTTCCTGATAACGTTACGCCAGGTGCTAAATGAACATGTTCACCAATTATACAATCATGGTCAACAGATGCTTTTGTATTAACAATGGAGTTCGCGCCAATCACTACTCCTGGTTGAATAACAACGCCTGCCATAATTTGAACACCCTCTTCTAACACAACATTCGTTGCAATAATGGCAGAAGGGTGAATAATATTTTCAAAGGTATAACCTAATTTTTTAAACTTTCTAAACATATATTCTCTTTTCTTGGTGCTGCCTACTGAACCGATTCCATTCACTAAATGAATTTCGTCTTGGTGGTATTCTAAAATCTTTTGATTATCTCCTATAATATGTCTTGGAGAACTTCTGACTAGGGGATTATCATCTATATAACCTAAAATGGAGCGGTTTTGGAGTTTCAAAATATCAGTCAATACTGAAGCATGCCCTCCGCATCCGATAATAATCAACGGCTTATTCATAAGAAAACCCGCTCATTTTTTTGATACGTTTTGTTCGCCTTTTTCCCCAAATACTCCCAATAATAAAATGGGGAAACCCCATCTCCCGGCCTCTTTATCGTTAAGTTTTCGCTTGAAAACGTTTCTCCTTTATTGATTTGTCTAGAGGCTACAATACTCTTTCGTATCACCGGTTTGTTTTTTAATTCAGAATAAGAGGGGATTTTAAGAGATTGGCCAAGAGAAGCTTCAACTTGACGAATAGAGGAAACCATTTCGCTAAATTCATCTAGTTCAAGGGAAGCCCTATGGTCAGGTCCTGGGAGATTACAATCCAATGTAATATGCTTTTCAATCACGACAGCTCCCATAGCTACAGCGGCTATTGGAATGGCAATTCCTTTCGTATGATCCGAATATCCAACAGGAAGGGAAAACGTCCTTTGAAGCGTTTTCATTGCATTTAAATTAACTTCATCAAAAGGCGCAGGATATTCAGATGTACAGTGAAGGAGTGTTACGTTCTCTTGCAAAAGTTTCTGTCCCTCTTCACTGCTATATGCTCTTTCAAAAGCTTCAATCGAAGGTGTTTGCATGTGAGTGGATTGATAACCGAAAGCCAAAACACCTAAAGCTTTTTCGACATCTGCTATCGAACTTGCCCCAGTGGATAAAAGAATCGGTTTTCCCGTTCTTGCCATTTTCAGCAACAGCGGAGCATTGGTTATTTCTCCGGAAGCAATTTTTAATAGCGGGACGTTAAATTTGTTCACTAACAGGTCTACACTTGGTTCATCGAACGGTGTTGACAGGAACAGGATGTTATTTTTATTACAATGTTCGATTAGTTCCTCATGCATTTTGGGGCTTAATTCCAATTTTTTAACCATTTCAAACTGAGATTCGTCAGGGTCAGTTGACTTTATTTGATAATCGGCTTTTACTGCCGTTTCCGTTAAACACAAGTCTGTTATAAACGTTTGAAATTTGATCGCATCCGCCCCAGCTTTTGCAGCGCCTTCAATTAATTCTTTTCCGAGCTGAATGCTTCCATTGTGATTAACCCCTGCCTCTGCAATGATAAACGTATGTCCCACTTACATCACTTCCTTTATCAACATAAAAGATTCTGCAAAAGGAAATCCTGAAGTTGCCCCTCGATAGGCAGATAGTGCCTTGATCGCTTGATCACTCCTTGGGAAAGGATATTCTCCCATTTCACTCTTGAAAACCTTCATAATTTCAATTTTTTGATCAAGGTAGCGGGTAATATCCACATATACATTTGGTGTAAATTTTATATTCGAAGGATTGATTCCGAATTCCGTTTCTGAAAGAGTTTCATAGACGAGGATCCGTTTAATAGATGAATAGCGAAACCATTTCGTACAAGAGAGCCCGCTTTCAAACACAAATTTATGATCGCTGTGTATATCTCCTGGGTATGGAAGATAAACAATGTCAGGACGTATTCGATGAATCGTTTCGCCTATTTGTTGAACCAACTTTTCTACCGGTACGGTATCTAATCGCGCAGTAGGAAAACCAAGTTTAGAAACAGAGTCAAACCCATAAAGATTTGCTACTTCATTGATTTCCTTCTCTCTATTGTTGATACGTTCTTGTGTAAAACCGTGCTCTACGGTCATTTCCGTAACAATTAGCCAGTGAATATCATCTCCATTATCTTTATGCCGTAGTAACGTTCCTCCACATCCTAACGTTTCATCATCCGGGTGTGGGGCTATAACTAAAATTGTGCTCATAAGTAACTCCCTTCCTCAGGAAGATCATTAAATTCATGGTCAATAACCTGTACGGCACCATCCCCGCATTTGACAACAATTGTTGTTCCGTCCGATTTTAACACTTTTCCAGGTTCCAAGTTTTTTATGTTGGATGTAAAAGTTGGATCTTCAACAATCTGTACTTTCCATATTTTAACTTCTTCATTTTTATACATACAATGGGCCCCAACGTAAGGATGGGTTAATGCCCTTACTAAGTTATAAATTCCTTCTGCACTCATTCTCCAGTCGATTTCCCCGTCTTTTACAGAACGTTTTCTCCAATAATTTGACTGCAAATGATTCTGAGGATATTTCGTTAATGTGCCTGTAGCAAGCTGCTTTGTAATTTCAGTGATTTGTTCGAGTGCGATATCCGTTAATTTTTGATATAAAGTGCCTGCGTCATCTGTATTCTCAATTGTGACAAAGCGTTGACTAATAATGTCTCCTGAATCTGCTCCCTCGTCCATGAGAAAGAATGTGGAAGCTGTTTGTTTTAAGCCAAGGGCCAGAGCCCATATGATGGGATGCCTTCCTCTGTTTTGGGGTAAAGCTGCAGGATGATAGCCAATGACTCCTAGTTTAGGAATGTTTAAAATTTCTTTTTTTAATAAATAAGACCATCCAAAGCAGTATATGACATCTGGACTTTTCTCTTCCAACCACCTGGCCATTGGAAGTTGATCATTCCCTTCAGCAACAAAACAAGGAATGTTGTTTGCGTTAGCTAGCGGTTCTAACGAACAAAAATCGGAATTAATTTTTGATTGTCTTCTTGTAATAACCCCGATGACTTCAATTGCTGAATTTTTCATTGATAACAGTTGCTTAAGAGCTTGGTGACTGAAACGAACACAGCCAATGACAATTATTTTCATTGGTGTTGCTCCATATCATAAAATTTTTTCATCAGTAAATCTTCAAGAGAAACTTCTTTCAAAATTTTCTTAATTTTATTCGCCACATTTCCAGTACCATATGGGGATATTACTCGTTTCAATGTTTGTTGGAAGTCTGCCGATAACGCTTTGTTAATCGCCAAAACAATATCTTCAGCTTTCTCTTTACAATCGATGACGGAATTCGCTCTAAGTCTTCCCTTTTGGCGATCACCTATATTGACCGTTGGCTTATGAAGAAAAGGAGCCTCAACCAATCCGCTGGAAGAATTTCCAATAACCACATCTGAATGCTTCATTGCACTTAAATACCGTAACTGTCCTAACGATGTATAGGCAATTGATCGTTCAGGATTCTGCGAGACGTACTCATCGATCAGTTGATTAATAATCCGCCCTTCTGTGTCGGAATTCGATTTTGTAAAAATAAGATGTGCATCATGAAAGGTATCTAAAGCTTTAAAAAGTTCTTTTATCGCGCGGAATGGACCGGTTTTACTTAATGTAACCGGGTGGTAAGTGATAAGGAAGTTTTTTTCTCCTAATTGAAAGCCAATAGAATCTTCTAATTCTTTTTTTTCTAGTAACTTTAAATATTGAATATTGTCGATGGAAGTCGCCCCTACATTCCATACTCGGTCTGGATGCTCTCCAAGTTGAATGACCCGTTTCCGATAAGGTTCAGCTGCTACAAAATGAAGGTGAGACATCTTTGTTACTGAATGTCTGATGGCTTCATCAATTAATCCTTCTGTGGTTTCTCCTCCGTGCAAATGGGCGATAGGAATTCTTGCTACCATTGCCGCTTGAGCAGCTGCTAAAATTTCATACCGATCACCCAACACGACGAGTAAATCCGGTTTTAACCGTTCAAAGGCATCAGCAAATCCCATTATTGCAATACCCATTGATTTAGCAATACCAACTGGTGTATCACTGGAAAGAAGCATTTCCACTTTTTCATCAATCTTAAACTGATCTTCCTCGATGACTCTATAGGTTAAACCAAATTCCGGTGATAAATGCATACCGGTTACAACAATTTGCAAGGATAAATCGGGATCTGTATCAATTTCCTTCATCAGCCAATATAACAATCCATATTCTGCTCTCGTCCCTGTGACCACGCATATTTTCCGTTTATTCACCAATATCACCTAATTTTTTCAATAAGAAGTTTTTCATAACATTTTATGAATAGGTTTAATTTCCTACCACTGATTTTTACTTCCGTTTCAATGTTCACTTTTTTCCAAACAAAAAAATGATCAAAAAGGAAATCATTACACCTAACATAAAGGAAATACTAATATTTATAAAAGGTTTGGGTTTTACAGGTGTGGCATTGGTTTTGGCTTCTGAAAGGATATGGACATTCTTTGTTTTCATTAACTCGTAAATTTCTTCTTGGAAATAAAAAGCATAAGTATTGGCAATGTAAGCGGCTTTCTCAGGCGATTCATTTTCTACGATAATCTTAATTACCTGGGTATTTTCGACATTCTCGAATGATACTTTTTGTTCAAGGTCCTCCCTATTACCCGTTTTGGCAATTTCTCTCTCTACTCCGTCCATAATACGAGGACTTTTTAAAATTTCCATGTACGTACCGATTAATTTAAATTGATCATCAAGATTGATTAATTGCTCTTCAACTTCACCTTCGCCTTCATCGACCTCATTCGTTTCGTTTACTAAAATTTCAGCCTGCGCTTGATAGGTCGGCTTCATAACATAAAAGCTAATATACGCACTTCCCACAGTGAAAAGAAAAGTAATCACAATGATAACCCATGAATATTTCCACAACATGCGAACATAATCCTTAAATAAAATTGGTTTATCTGCCATCCTATTGATCCTTTCTTTTTTTCTTTAACAATTTATGCATTCACAAAATCGCTTGACACTTTATTGATGTCTTTTGAATAGAAAAGGGATTGGTAAATGAACCTTTGGTAGATCTTATTCTTGGGATGGAGTCTCTTCTATTTCATAAACCACAGCTTCTTTTGATTGATAAATTAATTTAAAGTTTGAAGGGATTTGTTCAGAGTCGGGGTCAAATAAAAAGGAAAATTGAGGAAGATACTTCATTGTAAATCGATCATAAATAAGATAGTCGCTTTTTACGGGTAGGGTGAGCGGACCAGAAAACGAATTTGGTGCATGTTGAATCACCTTCTCATTAAGATCTTCATAGAAATAAATCCCATCTACTTCTCCCTCATAATATAAAGGGATCATTAAAAATTGTGTTCCTAAGTAATAGGCTCTAGCAGGATTGACGGCCATCACTGTTTTATCTTCGATATTCGAATCATAAGCTTTAAGCGTCTCGGTAATGGCTTTCTGGTCTGCTAATTGTCCACCATCATAATCGTCTTCTTGAATATATTGATAGGTCAAATAACCAGTTATTATAAATCCGCAACTGAGCAGCGAGAGTAGAAGCCATTTCCGCATAACCATGAGCGAAGGATAACATTTTTCATAACGGGTCAAAAGGTTACTAATCAAGTGAATTGATAAAATAGTGAATACAACAGTCCAGCTAAGAAAAACTTCTGGAAACACAAAAGCTTGGGAAACTAAAATAATAAATAAGACGACACCAATTAACAGACTTACCGAATAAATCTTCTTAATCGAAAACCAACTCCCTATCCATGCAGGCAATACAAATGGACTTAAGATCACGCACGTTGCTACCAAAAGCAGGATACTTAATAACATATTCGAAAATACATGATGAACATATGCCCATGGATTGGAGAAAATGATATCGGTTATTCCGTTAAAGTCTGCATGTAGTTTCCACCACCACATTGGATTTCGATCAAAAAATCCAAATCCAATGTTTAAATATTGCCACGTAGCAAACGGAGAGCCATTCTGGATGGTGTTCATAAGCCACCATGGAGAATTAACGACCAAAAAGGAACCTGCAAACATCATCAACGGTTTGCATGCCTTTTTCCAATGAAATGCGCGAAAAATGGTTAAGGCGATGAACGGAACAAGTATATAACTCGTATATCTTGATAATCCGGCTAACCCGGCAACCAATCCTAACAAAATAAACCGTTTCGATTCAGGAGCTTTCAAAGACTGAAACAATATGAGAATACTTGATACAAAAAAAAGAGAATCCAGCATATGATTTTCAGCCTGTAGTGAGGATATCAAAAAAAGGGGGTTTCCAACTAAAAACAGTTGTGTTAATAAGGCAATCGATTTCTTCCCCGTTAGCTCTACGGCTAATTTATAGGCTACATAAAGTAGCAGCACCCCCGATACGTGTGAGATAAGTTTAGATGCTAAAAACCCCGGAAGAAATAAATCGAGGAATCCCGAAAGCGATGAATACAATGGAGGCCAATAGTGGGAAGGCCAGCCTGTATACCCCTCCCCATTAAAAATACCACGACCTGCAAATAATTGAATGACTCCATCCCATTCTTCAAATGTATTATGAAAGTAGGATAGAGGAATTAAAAGGATAGCAAAGAGAATTGGAATAACAAATCCATTTCTAATTTGAATCATTTTCTTGATGTTCTCCACAATAGATTTTTCTCCTTCCCATTATGTTTTGCTTTATAATAATGAACCTCGATCATTTTGGATTCCACTCCACAGGTCGTACCAGCGAAAAAACGTGTTCCCAGAATAATAGAGTTACGGTGTTGCCTACTGGACAGTATCCCCATCCGCCACTAAAACATCGCGTAGTACGTTAAACCAATCGGGGATCTTATGGGCGTCTTCCTCACATAAAATAAATGTAGGGAGGACGCCAAAAAAATATTAAATTAGCTTATCCCCAAGGGCATGTAATAGCCATCCAAGCAGAAATCCTAGTATGATTCCCCCAAGAACCTCTATTTTAGAATGACCAATCTCTTCTCTTTGTAAGTTATTTTGTTCTTCAGACGTAAATGCTCGATTGATGCTATTTAATTGTTTCGCGTGCTCTCCGACATATCTTCTTAAACCTGTTGCATCCATGACCACAATCCATAAAATGGTCACTCCTAATCCAAAAAGGGGGCTAATAAATCCTTCGCTAAATCCGATTAAAGTAGTAGGAGTCATTACAACCGTAGCATGGGTGCTTGGAAATCCACCATTTCCAGTTTTTTGTTGTGCATGATGATAACCAAATTGATAAAAATGAATGAGAAATTTCATTGTTCCGGAAACGAACCATCCAATAAAAGGAGCTAGAAAATACAACATTTCTCCACCTCCTTACTCAAAGCTGATACCGTTTTCTTGTTCTTATATAAACGAATAACCCGATTAAAAACCCTAGCCACAAGGTGACTAATCGGACCAATAATGTCACGGAAACAGCCGTTGATTTCTCCATTCCAAAATAAAGTAACATTCCTGTTAAACTACCTTCTGTAACTCCTACCCCGCCAGGAATCATCGATAATGCTCCTGCTAATGTTGAAAACGAAAACATAAAGATTGAATGGAGAAGATTAAGATCAATACCCATCCCTTTAAGAATAATAAACATGGACACGCATTCCAAAAACCAAGCTACGATACTTATTACAAATGAAACCAATATAATTTTTGGTCCTATTAACTGGTATATACTTTCATAAAACAGGAGCAATTGCTCTTTGTATTTATTGACGATATGAAAGGAGGCTAATTTTTCTATTATCCACGTAACCATTTTTCTTGATTGTAAAATCAAGAAAAACAAAATAGTCCCAATCAAAACTATTAAAAAAAAGAGCAAGCCAAACTGAAAAATGACGACTCCTAACGCAGCCAATAAAACCACGGCAAGAAAATCAGATAATAAATCGACAAAAATAACCGGAGCAGACAGGTGAACCTCTATCCGGAAGCATTTTTTTAGGGAGTAGGACTTAATAAATTCTCCTATTTTTCCTGGTGTCATAGACATACAATGGCCAATAAACCAAATGTTGAAACTGTCTTTTACATTTAAATCAATTTTTATCTGTTCAAGCAGATAATGCCATTTCACAAACCGAAAAAAGTAACTAATTAAAGTACTGAGAAGAGCTAAAACAATGACGGTCCATCCAATGGACAGCACCTTTCCACTTACTTTCTGAACATCTCCCCAGAGGATAAAGATCGAGAGTGTAACCACTCCGATTACAAACCCTGTGACAATTTTGGATGAGAGGTTTTTGTTCTTTTCCAATTCATTTTTTTGTCTAGGCATGGCTCTAGCACCCTTACCATTTTATGAATTTAAATAGTTTTTCTGGAACCATTCGAATGACCTGCATAATATAAAACCAATACCAAGGAGTGTAGAGGATCTCTTTTTTCTTTAGGATTGATTTGTAGATCGATGCGGCAATTGTTCGGGGAGGTGCCACTAATATCGATGGCTTTAGCAAACCGTAGGTCATTTTCGTGTCGACAAAACCCGGTTTTACGGTTAGTACATTCACTTTTGAATGAGCTAGTCGATTTCTTAACCCTTGTAAATAAACCGTTATAGCTCCTTTTGAAGCACCATAAATGTAATTATTCCGTCTTCCGCGATCTCCAGCAACGGACGAGATTGCACAGATAAACCCTTTTTGTTTTTTCTCAAAAAATCTTGCTGCTTCTTCAAGAATATATACTACTGAAGTAAAATTCACGTTAATCATTTCACGAATGGACGAACGATTTTGTTCCATTTCTTTTTGGTCATGCATTAAACCATAGGAGACGATTATTCCATCCAAATCACCAGTTAATTGAAGACATCTTTCAAAAAAAGACGAGATGTTTTCTTCTTTTAATGCGTCAAAATAAATGGTATTTGCATGAATTCCGTATCGGATTTCAAGATCGGTTGCAAGCCTGTTAATTTCTTCCATATCCCTTCCCGCTAGAATAAGATTTACATGTTTAGAAGCAAAGTGATAAGCTAACGCTTTGGAGATTCCGGACGTCGCACCTACTATTAATACCTGTTTCATTGACAATCCCCCGTTATCCCAAGCCTTCTAGACATCGACGATGAAAAAATTCCTTTTGGATCGACTTCCTTTTTTATTTTTTTAAACTGCTCTAATTTAGGGTACATCGCCTTAAAGGTGTCTGGATGTAAAACCGAATCTTTTGCAAGGTATATTCGACCATTATAACGAAGAACTAACTCATCCATTTCTTTTAAAAACGGAAAGATGGTTTGGTCTTTCACTGGAAAATCCAAAGCCAATGTATGACCTTTGAAAGGGAAGGAAAGCAATCCCTTATTTTCCATGCCAAAACTTTTCAATACCGCTAAAAAAGATGGCCTTTTAGATTGACTCAGTTTCTTTAGCATTTCTGTTAGCCCTGCAAAACTTGTCTCTTCCGGAAAGACAACCTGATACTGAATAAATCCTTTTTTTCCATAAAGTCGATTCCAGTTGAGAATGGAATCCAAAGGATAAAAATACGAATCATAATCAATGGTTTTATGAGATCCGTCCTTGAAAGAGTGGTAATAAAAATGATTAAATCCTTTAATCGTTAACGGGTTTAATAATGATGAAGGCATATCAATCGGGACCTTCCATTTCCGTTTACGTTTTATTGGAAGAAAATTTGATGTGGTTTCTGAAGAGGGAGAATGGTTTCCTAGCATTAAGACGGAGCGGCCTAACGAATCGCCAGTTGCTAAACAATCAATCCATGCAACTGAATAGTCATATAGATGATCATGATGACGGAACAATTCGAACGCTTCCTCAAGGTTAGTAGCTTTTAGATAATTTACATCGATAGTTGTACTACTAACTTGAATCAATTTCATTCGGGCGCTTAGAATAATTCCTGTAAGTCCAATCCCCCCTACCGTCGCCCAAAATAAGTCCGCATTTTGTTCCCGTGAACAGGTCAGGATTTCTCCGGAAGCCGTCAGTAGCTTTAAATCAAGAATATGCTCGGAAAGACAGCCGGCTTTGTGATGATTTTTCCCGTGAACATCATTGGCAATGGCCCCTCCTAAGGTTACATATTTGGTCCCTGGTGTGACTGGAAGGAAATATCCCTTTGGTAAAAAGAATTCAATGATTTCTTCTAACATCGTCCCCCCTTCACATTCTAAAATCCCTCTTTCAGCATCAAATGACAGGAAACGATTAAATTTTGAGAGTAAGAGAAGTGAGTGGCCCCCATTTAAGGCTGTATCCCCATAGCTTCTTCCATTCCCTCTAGAAATTTTATAAGTATCATCCTGCCACTCAACCAATTCTTTTAAATCGCTTAGTTTTTCGGGTCTATAAACGAAACATTCCTCTACTGGGTAATTCCCCCATCCGCCTATTTTTTCTTTACGAAACATTTTTTTGTTCCTTTCATCTATTTTTTTATAAAATGGTTTTGGCTTTTAAGAATTCCGTACACTACATCGAAGATTTATCGATCATGATCCATATTTTAGTAAAGACTAATTAAAATGAGCACAACATACATAACCGCCGTGATGAAAATATGCTTATCTTCCAATAAAATCTCTTCCGGTTTTCCTCCTTTTCCTTCTTGGTGAATTAAATAAAGGTATCGACAAATCCCGTAAATCACCAATGGGATGCTCCACATTAACAGATTGGAATGTTCTGAACTAATGACGAAAAGTGAGTAACTAATGATGGTGGTGGTGGCAAAAATGCTATTGTACTGATCAAGTAACGCAACGGAGTAACTCTCTAATACTTTCCGATGTGATCCTTTTTTGTTCTGTAATAAATAAAGTTCTTGTCTTCTTTTACTAACAGCTAAAAACATCGATAACCATAAAGCACAAAGTAAAAACCATTCTGTCAAAGGAACATCGATCACAAGTGCACCTCCAACAGCTCGTAATACAAACCCGGAGGCTATTAATAAAATGTCTATTAAGACGACATGTTTTAATCGAAGTGAGTAGAATACATTTAAGGTGAAATAGAGTATGAGGCATAAAGCAAAGGAAACGTTAAACAAGTTAGCAACCCAAACGGAGGAGACAAAAAGAAGAAACCCGAATGTTAGTGCTAAATTGGGATTTAAAGCTCCTGATGCCATCGGTCGATGTTTTTTATCAGGATGCATCCTGTCGGCTTTCCGATCGACAAAATCGTTCAAGATATAAACACACCCGGAAATAAAGCAAAATAAAAAGAAGCTGACTAGAGATTTCCAAAATACATTAGGATTGACAAGTTGCATGGAGTAAAGCGGAGCTGCGAAGACAATAAGATTTTTCGTCCATTGTTTGGGTCGCAATTGTATAAAAAGTAGAGCCATTACCTTTAGGAGATTAGATAGATTCATATTTAACCACTTCATTCTTAAAGATCATTTGTAACCCTCCTAAGACGAATTTGTAGTATAGTATGCTTGACTAAAAAACGGGGTTACAAATCAACGGAATTAAGGGTATTTATAACATCCTATTTTAAAGCTTCCCTAGAAATTTAAGAACATTTCTTCTTGAAATTGCCATGATAGAGCCTTGTGGATTTACCCCGGGGGCAGTGCAAAGCAAACTAGCATCAGAAATGTACAGATTTGAAAATCCATGCACTTTTCCAAAGGAATCCGTCGCACAAATTTCTTTCTTTTCCCCCATTGGACAGGATGAAAACAGATGAATCGTCATTAAATTTGTTTTTGATGTAGGAAGAACCTCCGGGATATCTTTTAAGTGTAACCGATTACTAAACCTATTCATGCCAGATATGCTCGGGTAAATAACAGATGCTCCCGCTTCAAATAGTAAGCAAGAGAGTTTATAGAGCCCATCAGAAAGATCCCTTAAATCTTCCTCAGTAAGATGATAGCGCACCACCGGATCTCTAAAGCCTGGAATCGTTCGAACCGTTCCTCTTCCGTGCCCTGTTATCATCGCATAATAAACAGCCATCGTCTCCCAGTTTTCAACTACTTTATTTAAAAAATCAGGATGATCAATCATTCCGGTTGCTAGATAGGGAGGAGAGCTTATCGAACAGCCGAAACTGAGTCTAGGAGCAAAGTTTTTGACTTGAAATACAGGTACCCCCAGATCCAAATCATTAATTATCTCGTCAAACTGTGCAATTACCTTTAATGTCGGATGGACTTGAAGCGTGTTACCAATATTTTGTTTGATTCCGCTTCTTCTTAATAACGCAGCGGTTTGTACCGCTCCACAACAAATGAATAAGTGTTCTGTTTCAATGACTATTTCTCTTTGGGATTGATGTTTCCCGATTAAAACCCACTTTGCTCCATTTTGCTTAATGGACTTAATCCAAGTATCCGGAAGAAGCTTACAGCCATGTTCGATTGCTTTCGGTATAAACGTTTTTGACATAGATTGTTTATGGCTAAGAAATCGACCGTATCGATCTTGTTGTTGACTATAAGTAAACCATCGGGGAACTTCAACCGCTTCCCATCCCATCTTATCCGCCCCTTGTTTAAGCTTTAACGAAGGTTTGGATGGTTCATGCGGGAGAGTAGATACCGATAACGCTTGTTCACAAGCTTCAAAATGTGGAAGCATATCCTTATAAGATAACGCATCAACGTCAAAATTTTTCTTCCATTTTTCCAAAATATAGTCAGGAGTACGATGATATAGTCCGCTGTTTACCTCGCTTCCTCCTCCAACAACTCTTCCTTCGACATAAACAATTTTTGGAGAACCGAACATAGGAGTTATACCTCCATTTCGGTATTTCTCAACCATTTCTTCAATTGAAAATGATTTAGTCGATTCCAAAGGTTGTAGCGATCCTTCTTCAATCAACAAAACATCTCTACCGGACTCAGCCAAATAATACGCTGTCAATGCGCCACCAGGACCAGAACCAACGACCACCGTTTCACTTTTTAACTTTTCTGGAAATTGTGGAGAAACAGTGAATATTTGACTAGTCATAAAGATTCTCCCTTATTTTTCGTTCTATTTCTGAAAATAACCATAAATAAATAAGACTTTCATAAAAACGGATAAAATCTCTAAAATAACTAATTTTCGAATGCTTCCAAGACTTCACTTGGCGAACTTTCAATTTCTCTGGAAGGTGTTGAAACAGTTTACCTCCAATAAAGATGCCATAAAATCCAAAAAAGATAGTTGCGATAAATAGCGCAAGCTGTAAATAACCTGCCATTCTATGAAACTGCCCAACTACAAAATCTGTCATCTCGCGAGAGAAGTGATTCTCTTCGATGATTTCTTTCATTGGAGATGAAATCGATTGAGATAAGGCGAAAACCACTTTATAAAAAAAACCCTTCATTGGCCATATCTCCTTTTTAATTTTCCTTTGGCTCTAACCTAAAATAACTGTGGATAACTTCTACTGTTATTTCATTCAGCGATGTGCCAATGTCATTTGGCATGAATGTCTGTTAAACGATACGGTTGATATTTATCCATTTCGCTTGTGGCGTACGCTTTCCGCGGGCAAGGTGCAAGCCGCTTCCCTCGCTGCGCTCAAGTATGGGTCTTGCGGCTTCTTGTTCCCGCTGGAGTCGCCGCCTTTCGCTCATGTGAACAACTTGCTAAAAATCAACAATGACATATAACATAGCCTTTCTTATAAAGGACAAATCATATTTAAACGATATGAATCGTCATCTCACTTCGTACTAAAAAACGGATATTCCATTTGGTTTGACCAAGACCGTTTGAAATATAAAGTTTCCCTGTGGTCAACTGGTGCTTGCCTGTATAGATCCCTTTTTTAGCAAAAGGACCCATTGGCTTCAATTTAAAAAGAAAAGGGATGTTTAGTTGTTTCCCATGAAAATGCCCTGCTAATCCAAGGTCATAATTAAAAATGATGTGTTCAAAACAGTTAGGATCATGACAAAGAATGATAAGTCGCTCGTTAAACGGCTGTGCTGTATGATTTTGAATAAATCTTTTCCATTCCTTTTTATAAGGATCAATCCCCATCAGGGTAAAGCCGTCCAATGAGACCGTCTCATTTTCAAGAAGGAAAATGTGATAATTCCGAAATAGTGTTTTCAAATAAGCAATGTCAGGGAGACGGTAATCATGATTACCTAAAACGGCAAATACAGGAATATTCGATTCCTCCAATACTTTTAAATAAGCTTCCAATTTGGGGAGGGCCCACGTTTCGTCAAGGTAATCACCCGTTAAAAAAATGTAATCGATGCATTCTCTGTTGATGAATTTTTTTAACCGTTCAGGAGATACCCTTAATCTCTCTACATGAAGATCACTGAGCTGGAGAACAGTTTTATTGAGTCCTAAAGGTGTTTCCACACGAACGATTCTGACCCACCAGGTTGGGAACACGAATAACATGTAATAAGTAATGAAAAAAAACGTTAACCCTATTAATATCGACATCGATTTCCATACTCCTTACCATTGACAACTTTTTGGAAACAACTAGTGAAGCAATGTCGTGACGAACTGTTGATAGCTCATTTCTTTCTCTTTCTCAACACGAAGTGGCAGTGAGTTGATTTTTTCGGAAGAATATTGATTAATCAAATCATTTAGTTCGGTGTAATTGTTTGCAAAAATCCCATTTAATTCATGATCGATGTTGAGTTTTCGTTTTAATAACAGATCATGTACATAGATCACGGGAGTGTGAAACCACGAGCTCATATTACCTGCCGCTGATGAATAAGGGGTGACAACGCAAGTTAATGAAAGAAAAAGAGGAATCATTTCCGCAGGCAGACTATTGGATATCAGCGTTAATTCGTTTTTGAATACAGCATATTTATCCAAATCTTCAAATGGATGAGGTTTAACTAAAAGTTTGAGCCTATTCTTTTTCGCAATCAAAAGAAGCTTCTGAAGAAAAGCTATTTCTTCCTCCAGCTTTATAACCCCAAGCTTTGATAAAGGCTGTCCGATATATAACAGGCTGGATGGATGTCCTTTTAAAGGCTGAAGCATATGTTCGGGAATGATTTCAGAATATGTGTCCAATAAGTGACGCGGAGGTGCTGTTTGAGGAATTTCTATTAATTGTTTCGATCTTTTTTTGATAGACGGAAGCTTTTCAGGATCTGTAACCGCAATAGCGTTTACTTTTGGATGCAATCCCTGTGTCCCATGGTAAACCCGGGGATACCCCAATAATATAGGAATTTTCATTGTTAGCCATTGTTTAACATACAATTCAGGATACCTGTAGATTCCAACCCCTTCTTGAACGAGAGTAATTTTTGAACCTATTCGTGATGCCGACTCAATCACCTGACAAGTTAAAAAATCATTATCCTTAAATAAAATAACCGTTGTCGGAGATTCATTACGGACGATATCCGCCACCTTTTTAAACACTTTTTTGTTATCAAATACGATTCCTTTCACCGTTTTTTTCAAGCCCGGTATTACCCAGGCTTTGTTTTTCTCTGCCGCTTTAATAGCCATATCATTCACTTCTGAATTTTGTGAGTCCAGGATTAAGTATTGAACTTCTCCATGTATATAATGAGTGAGAAAATAAGCGAACATCATTTGAAAGTTGGAACTAACGACAAATAATACTTTTGTACCCATCAAGTTGAGCCTCCACATTTTTAGGATTGCCCTTTTATTAAATTGTCAGTATATATAAATCTCGTGTCAGCTTTCTGGCATAAACGGACCAGAAACGAGGTGTTGGTTAAACAGTTGAGGTGTAATTAAGGTTTCAACCGCTCCAGGCTTTGTGAAAGTCTCGTCTTTTTATAAATGAAGGCGTTTCATTCGTTTTAGCCACATGAAATTAAAGCCAAACCGTATACTTTCAGCTGCTATTGTGGAAACAACCGCTCCCCATACTCCAATAACAGGAATAAGAGAAAGATTGATAACCAAGTTAATAGCCCCAGCTATAAAACTGCTTGCTGAAACACTGCCCGTTTTTTTTGAATACAGAAGTTTAGCTGCAATGATAAAGTTTACTCCCTGAATCATTTCTCCAATGAATAAAAAAGGGAGAAATTTCTGCGCAGGATAGTATGACTCAGATGCCAAAAGTTGTAATAAAAAGCCAGAAGAAACAATGGCTAGAAATCCCGTAACCAAAATGATGGCAAAAAAATAAGTATTCATATTTTCAGTGGTTTTCCCTTGTTTTTGTAACAAGTTATATCTCGGAACATAAGCACTATTAATACTCATATAGAGCAACCGAAGAACAGTAGCCATCTGGGCAGCTAATGAATAATAACCTAACTGATCCAACGGAATAAATTTTTCGAGGATAATGCGATCGGAAGCAACGATAAACCAGTTACTTAGCGTATGCGGTAAAAGGGGAATACTAAATGTCAAACTCATCCATATATAAGGTTTTGATAAGGAAAGAATCATATCACGTTTGCAAATGAAAAAATAAACGAGTAAAACAATACCTTCAGCCATAACATTAGCCAGTAATGCCCCAGAGGCCCCCATTTCCAATTTGATGATAACAACTAGCGAAATGGAAAGAATGAGAATACCTTTTAACATGTATCCTCCAATCATTGACCATGGCCGCTCTTTTACTCTAATAACGGAATGAAAGATAGAAGAAAGAGAGGTAAAAAAAGATAAAATAATAAAGTAAAAATAAAATGGATCAACAGGAATATTTTTAAATAGCAAACTCCCAATAATCGGTTTCAATACGAATAGAAAGATGGAAAGAGCACTTGAAAAAAGGAGAACAAAAAGGAAGATGGACCCTAAATACGTTTTTTGCTCATTTGGTTTTTCTAAGAATTCGTAATAAAGTCTTGTAATTGCACCATGAAGGGACAGTAACATGACCAGCTGCAGGATCCCTGCCAGCGCTTGAATGGTCGTGATGGTACCATATTCTCCTGGTGTTAAATACGATGTGTAAACGGGAAGCAAAATTAACCCTATTGCCGGAGTAATCATAGAACCTATTGTATATAACAGCGCATTTCCTAAGAAAGGGGAGCTATTCGCGGAACGATTTAGCATCTTTACCTATACTCTCTTTCGTATATTTTATTGTGCTTTCTATATATGATTGAGGAAATTTTTAATACAGGTAATGACCCGGTTTTGTTCTTCAATTGAAAGGTTTGACCCCGATGGCAAACAAATCCCTTTTTGGAACAAAAGATCGGATACACTTTCATTTGGCTGATGTGGATAATAACGATATCCTTGAAACAGAGGCTGAAGATGCATAGGTTTCCATACCGGCCGTGCTTCGATGTTCTCTTTCTCTAGGTGATGAATTAAATCGAGCGATGAAACTCCCATAAGTTCCTCATCCAATGTCATTGCTGTTAGCCATCTGGTTGAACGCCCGAACGATGCTTCAGGCATAAATGTTATTCCCTTATAGTCAGAAAGTGCTGCAAAATATTGTTCAAATACTTGCCTTCTAGCATTCACACGTTCTTCTAGAACACGAAGTTGAGCTCTTCCGATACCAGCAGATACATTGCTTAAACGATAATTGTATCCCATTTCTTTATGTTCATAATGTTTAGTTGGCTCTCTTGATTGGGTAGCCCAAAAACGGGCCTTTTCAAGAGCTTCTTCATCATCCGAAACTAACATACCTCCTCCTGAAGAAGTAATAATTTTATTACCGTTAAATGAATAAACCCCAAATTTGCCTAAAGTCCCGCTTG
The DNA here is from genome assembly GCF_050478865.1 of Aeribacillus pallidus. Classification (NCBI taxonomy): domain Bacteria; kingdom Bacillati; phylum Bacillota; class Bacilli; order Caryophanales; family Bacillaceae; genus Aeribacillus; species Aeribacillus pallidus. Next base: position 20,740 of record NZ_JBCNBW010000035.1, read on the forward strand.
CCTTTCCTTTATAAGTTGCACCAAGCGATTCAGCGGCATCTTCAATAACTGGCACCTGGTATTCCTCACATATTGATAGCAATAAATCCATATCAGCACTTTGTCCGTATAAATGGACGATAATAACAGCTTTTGGTAGTTTTCCTTCCCTTCTTGCATCTTCAAAAGCCCTCTTTAACGCTTGTGGTGACATGTTCCATGTAAAAGGCTCCGAATCTATAAAAACAGGAGTTGCCCCTTCATAAAGAATGGGATTGGCACTTGCCACAAAGGTTAGGCTAGAACAAAACACGACATCCCCTTTCCCTACATTTAACAGCTTTAACGCAAGATGGATACCTGCTGTACCGGAACTTACAGCGACTGCTCCTTTTGATCCTACGACTTGAGATAATTCTTTTTCAAATAAATTAACATGCGGTCCTAGAGGTGCGACCCAATTTGTAAGAAACGCTTCTTTTACATAATCGATTTCTTTCCCACTCATATGAGGCGAGGACAAAAAAATTCTCTTATTCGTCATAAAAGATTCTCCTAACATTTATTTCTCTTTAATTTATTCAGTAAAAAATCTTCTGTGCCGATATATTTACCGTTATGCTTATGGGAACAAATTAAATGACTGTTCAACTTTTTATCTTTGATTTTTCTTGATCGACACAAACTGAAAGGAGAAACAACAAATAAAACCAATACATTGGATGACGTAGAGTGAAATGAAATGAAGTATAAAACAAGACGGTCATTAAACCTGTAAATAAAATAATCTCTTTTCTGACAATTAATAAATAGGCAATCCAGCCTAGAAAGCCAACATATAAACTTATTCCTACCAACCCTACATTCATCCCCATATCAATAAATGTGTTATGAGCTTCCATACCTTCAAATGGACCATCCCCTCCTGAAAACGCCCCCGGACCTAGGCCGAAAAAAGGGGAGGCTTCGATCGCTTTTAGCCCGTTTCTCCATAAAGTAATCCGCTCTTCTCCTTGATCCCCTTCATCAGAAATGGTCGACACTTCCTGTTTTAATCCTTCATGTATCGAAGGTCCAAATATCAATGCCGTAAAACAAAGGAATGTAGGTAGTAACACTTTCAACCATACGCCTGACCAATATCCGATTTGAGATTGGGTAACCTTTTTTACCCACATGGAAATAAGTAAAATGACTAAACCAACTGAAAAGGCGACAGTCAGGGCATCGCTTTTCGTTTCTATACCGATCCAAAAACAAGCCCCTGCTAAACCGATATACCAGGCTTTATGAAGGTAATTTTTTGCAATCGAACAAAAATAAAGACTTATATAAAGAAAAATTGAGACATTCATGGCGACCTGATTGGGGTTTTTTGACCAGGCTAAAAACCTTATACTGCCTTCCCAACTATCAATCGGGCCAATAGTAGAATACCGCGGGTTAAATAAGAGCAAAAAAAGAAACACACTGACGGTTACGGAAGAGGTTATTTTGGCAATCGTTAGTATTTTCGGTTTCCAATCTTTTTCAAAGGAAAGAACGATAAACAAGCAACTTGTAAAGAGATAAGCAAAAAAGGTACGGGCGACACCGGGAGTCCATACTCCGAGATATAGGGAGAACAAAGATCCAATCAATAAACATAAAAACATAAAAAACCAAAAGGGGACGAGTATTCTTGATAACGATGTTACAAATAATCTCTTATTCTTCCACTGCAGCAAAAAGGTCATGACCATCCAAAGAAAAAGCAAAATCTCTCCTGGCCCAACTGGTGATCCAGGTATTCTAAGCTGTGTAGCTGTTGATAAAATTAATCCGCCTGAAAGCCAGATAACCGAAATGTTTCTTGCTTCCCTCATTGTTCTTCCACCAACTTTACCGTCTTTTAATCCCGTGGTTGCTTTTCTTTTTCCAACCATGATTGAAACATTAAAATATCCCATAGATGGTGATGCCAGTTACGTTTTCCTGATAAATGCTCTTCCCATTTTTTTCTAACAGGTGATGGTTGGAAATACCCTTCTGTCAGCAAACGTTTTTCGTCTAATAATTCTTCCGCCCATTCCTTTAATGACCCCCTAAGCCAATAGCCGATTGGTACACCAAATCCGTGTTTGGGACGGTCGATCAATTCCCGATCAACATATTTGTATAACAGCTGTCTAAGTAACCATTTACTTTGGTTTTCCTTTATTTTCATTGATAACGGAATACGCCATGCAAACTCGACAACATTGTGGTCCAAGAACGGATTTCTCGTTTCAAGACTGACGCTCATGCTAGCACGATCTACTTTTACAAGGATATCATCTGGGAGATAATGGATCATATCGAGGTACATCATCGTCTCGGTCAAAGTGGAAAAATTCGTGAATGGATCATGATGAAATGGTTCATTGAAATAGTGGTTCTTTACTACCTGTTGGGGGTTTTTCCAATGGGAGGTTAGAGACTGGTACATCTCTACAAACGAATTGGCTTTTAGAATATCTGCGAGTTTGTGTAAATATTCCCCTAGAAAACGATTTTTGTATTTAGAGGGAATAAACCAACTATTTTCCAGCTTCTGTGGAGAGATTTTTTCTAGTGACAGAGCAGCTATAGAACGTACACTCTTAGGTACATAATGAATCCTCTTCCAAATTTTCTCACCCCAGACATGCCGATTATAGCCTCCGAATAATTCATCGCCTCCGTCCCCACTTAAACAGACAGTTACGTACTGCCGTGCAAGTTCTGAGACTAAAAACGTTGGAATTTGAGAAGAGTCTGAGAATGGTTCATCGTATATGAAAGGGAGTTTAGGAATCACTTCCATCGCTTGTTTTTCTGTCACATACAATTCTGTATGATCGGTTTGTAAATACGAAGCAACTTCTTTTGCATACGTTGCTTCGTTGTACTCTGTCTGGTGATAACCAATCGTAAAAGTCTTAATTGGCCGACTGCTCTGGCATTGCATAAGTGCTACAATCGTAGAGGAATCAATTCCTCCTGATAGGAACGCACCAAGCGGGACATCCGAGACCATTTGTTGCTTTACGGCCGTTCGTAACACTTGATCCAGTTGAGAGATAGCTTCTTCTTCCGAGCAAAGAAGGGGAAATTGAAATCCGTTTTCTGCTGCTTTTTTTGCTGACCAAAACGCAATTGGTTTTGACACATGAAAAGGTTTAGCAGGGTTTATGACGAGATAAGTCGCAGGCATTACTTTATTTATATTTTCATAAATGGAAAAAGGGGCCGGGATACAGTTATAACGTAAATATAAGGGCAACGCATCCCGATTCACCTTCCATACAAATTCAGGATGTACTTTCAACGCCTTTAACTCGGACCCAAACAAAAACGTGTGACCCATCCAACCGTAATAGAGAGGTTTTTCACCCATACGGTCTCGTGCGAGATAGAGGAGCCGTTCTTTCCGATCCCATAAAGCAAATGCAAACATTCCCGTAAATTTTGTTAATGCTTTTTTCATTCCCCACTTCTCAATACTTTCAATCATAACCTCTGTATCGGAACGACCTTTAAATACGACACCTGCTTGTTCAAGTTCTGAACGAAGAGCAACGTAATTGTAGATTTCACCATTAAAGATTAAAACGTATCGGCCGCTCTTTGAAAGCATAGGCTGATGTCCTTCAGAGGACAAGTCAATGACAGACAAACGCCGGTGGCCAAGTGCAATTCCGTTTTGTTCATCCACCCAACTATCGCCAAAATCAGGTCCTCTTGATTGCAATGTGTCGGTCATGCGTAAAACAGTTGCTTGGAGTTCATCGTGACTTGTGTGACACAATGAATCAATATAGCCTGCTATACCGCACATAACATCGTCATCCTCCTGTTCCTTTCCCCTTTTTTACTACGGCTTTTTTCGTTTGTTTTGGAAATTTTTTTTGGCATGACTCTCTGCTCCTTTCAAAATGCAAGCTCTATTCTAACCTATTGATTAAATCACATTGTTTTTTTAAAATGACGCTCTCGTCAAACTCCTTTACAGCTATTTCCCGGCTATTTTTGCCGAAAAGCTTTCGTTTTTCCTCGTTTTCTACTAGCTCATTTAGCTTTTCATATAGCTCTATATAATTCCCCTTTTCAAACAAGAAACCGTTAACTCCATGCTGAACCTCTTCACGGCATCCCCTAATATTGCTGGCTATAATAGGTTTTCCCATAGCCATTGCCTCAACGATCGAACGAGGAAGGCCCTCACGGTAGGAAGGCAACACAAAAATATCACTCAACGCCAATATTTCTGGAATGTCTTTTCGATAACCAACATTTAAAATGGAAGGATTCTCTAAAAATCTTTTTTCCAGCTCGATATTACTTTCCAGATCTCGTTCACTATTCGACACGCCTCCCACCATTAAGAGCTTGACATAGGTATGTTTTTCCTTTAATAATTGAAAACTGTCGATTAAATCAAAGATACCTTTTTCTTTTACAAATCTCCCAATAAACGTAATCACAACATCTTCCTTTTTAATGGAAAGATGTTTTTTTAACTCTTCGATCCTTTTGAAATTGATTCGTTCTGGGTTAAATGTAGTATGGATATCCACACCGTTTCCAAGATGGATCATTTTTGAAGGGGTTTTGAAGGAGTGAGAGATACTTAAATCATAGTCCTCTTTACTTTGCAGAAGAAGCCAGTCTGTAAAATATTTGGCGAAAAATTTTTCAAGCCAGTAATAAAACTTGTATTGAAAAAAACGCATCCCTTCGTGAAAATAATAACCGTGGGCAGTATAGATAACGGTTTTAATTCCTGCTAGCTTGGCAGCAATTCTACCTAACACCGCTGCAACCGGTGTATGCACATGGACAACATCATATTTTTCTTTCTTCATTAAGGAAACCAATCTGTAAATCGTCTTAACATTCGACCAAGGTTTTATTTTTCGTTCAACTGGTACTTCAATGACATACAGCCCTTGTTCCCTTAATTCTTTTATCTTTCCAGTATCTGAACATGCAATATGGACGATATGTCCTTCAGAAATCAATGCTAAAATGAGCGGTTTTAACAAATGTTCAACGGACATATCTACCGCGCAGAGCTGTAATATTTTCTTCATATTACAGCCTCCATAAATGAATATTTTTAGGACAGGTATCCCGATCCAGCACTCCTTTAATATCAATCAGGATGCCTTGTTGTTTTTTTAAAAGCTGAATAAAATCTTGCCAGTTTTTTTCAGTATATTCTTTATGAGGTACAGCTAAAATGACAGCATCGGATTTTTGCAAATCTTCCCATGGTGTTATGTGAAGATCATATTCTTGTTCAACTTCTTTTGGATCGGCCATCGGATCATTCACTTGAACTTCCATCCCGAACTGTTTGAGTTGATGAATGAGATCAATGACTTTTGTATTTCGAATGTCTGGTACGTTTTCTTTAAATGTTAAACCTAAAACTGTTACTCTCGATTCCTCAATTAGGTACCTGTTCTCAGCCATCATTTTAATTAAGGTTGTTGCAACAAATGTCCCCATATAATCGTTAATCTTTCTACCTGCTAAAATCACATCTGGTGAATAACCAAGGGATTCCGCTTTGTATGTGAGATAATAAGGATCAACTCCGATGCAGTGACCTCCTACTAAACCAGGTTTAAACGGTATGAAATTCCATTTTGTGCTAGCCGCTGAAAGAACTTCGTTTGTATCAATTTTTAATCGCTTGAAAATGATGGCCAATTCATTCATCAAGGCGATGTTCAAATCTCTTTGGGTATTTTCAATGACTTTAGAAGCTTCTGCCACTTTAATAGAAGAAACAGGATATACTCCGGCGTCTACCACCGTGCTATACATCTCAGCAATTATTTTCAATGCCTGTTCATCCTGACCTGATACGACTTTGACAATGTTTTTAAATGTATGATCTTTGTCACCCGGATTGATCCGTTCTGGAGAATATCCGATTTTAAAATCTTCTCCCCCTTTTAAGCCTGATTGTTTTTCGAGAATAGGCAAACAAACTTCTTCTGTTGCTCCCGGATAAACCGTTGATTCATAAACAATGATACTTCCTTTTGACAGGTTTCTTCCTATCGTTTCAGATGCCTTTATTAATGGTGTTAAATCTGGTTTATTTTCATTGTCAATCGGTGTTGGCACTGTGACGATAATAAAATCACATTCTTTTAGCTTTTTTTCGTTCGTGGTAAATTCAACAGAAGAATTCTTTAACTCTTCTGTTGAAACTTCACCTGTATGATCAATGTATCGTTTTAGCTCTTCTATTCGCTTTGAATGAATATCGAACCCTATAACAGGGAAGAATTTTCCAAACTCTAACGCAACTGGAAGACCTACGTAACCGAGTCCGACAACCGCTACCTTTCTCTGGACTGAAGGAATCTTGTAATAAGATTTATACCATTCTACAAATTGTTCGATTCCCTTTTCAATTGGAGTCTCTGGTCTAAAACCGACATCCCGCATTAAATCATCGATATCCGCAAAAGTTTCCGGCACATCTCCAGCTTGGATCGGCAAAAAGTTTTTTTTCGCTTTTTTTCCTAATTTGTCTTCAAGAATTGAAATAAACTTCATTAATTCAACAGGCTGATTATTTCCGATATTGTACACTTTATAAGGAACTTTTTCTTCTGATGTTGTATCCCCTTTTTTAATGAGACGAAAAATCCCTTCAATGATGTCATCGATATACGTAAAATCTCGTTTCATTTTTCCATAGTTGTAAATATCGATTTCTCGTCCCTCTAAAATCGCTTTTGTAAATTTGAAAAGGGCCATATCCGGTCGTCCCCATGGTCCATAAACAGTAAAAAAGCGTAACCCTGTGGTCTTCAAGTTGTATAAATAACTATACGTATGAGCCATTAATTCATTTGCTTTTTTCGTTGCTGCATACAAACTGATCGGGTGATCCACACGATCTTGAACGGAGAAAGGCATTTTTGTATTGGAACCGTAAACGGAGCTTGATGAGGCATAAATAAGGTGCTCAACGTTATGATTTCGGCAAGCTTCTAAAATATTCATAAAGCCGACAATATTGGAAGAAATGTAAGCTTCGGGGTTTTCTAAACTATAACGAACACCCGCCTGTGCCGCAAGATGAACAACAATTGGCATCCAGTGCTCGGAAAAAAGCTTTTTGATTGCTTCATTATCTTCTATTGAAGCTTCAAGAAAAATAAAATTTTCATTCTTTTGTAAAATAGCTAACCTTGAACGTTTTAAAGAAACATCATAATAATCATTAAGATTATCCAAACCAATCACTGTATAACCTTCTTTTAACAACCGATCGGCTAGATGAAAGCCTATAAAACCAGCACAACCTGTCACTAGTATTTTATTTGAACTAGACGTGGACATAGGCAAAAATCCCTTCTAATGATGTTAAGATAATACTGATATATGTGGACGTTTTAGAAGTGGTTCCTTTAGTGGGAAAAGATGGGCATGGAAAAACTCATATTGGATGAGGGCTGCCGATATGTCCTAATCGTTCAATAAGGTAATTTCCTATTAACATAATAGCTGGTATAGTGATGGTGATTCACGGTTTAGTATCTAACAAACACACCTTCATGTTTTGATTAGAGAAAAGGTTGAAATCACGGTTTCTATCATAAATAGGTACGAACGACTACTGTCACAAATAGCCTTATTTCAGTAATCCATTTTTGTCTTTCTATTGGACATCCGTCTATACAGAAAGAAGATTTCCTCATAAACTATGTGCAAAAGATCAAATAAATATTCCCTCCATTATACGAACAAAGTACATCTCCTCTATTATAAGCCTCTTTTGATTTTTCCTCTTTTATCAGCAAAGAGGCTGATTATTTTTTTTTGTGCCTAGCAGTTGTACCTAGTAATAAAGATCTACTCGTAAAATTCACCCATTAAAATAAATTACCCTAGCTGAAGTTGAAAACAAGCGAGCCTGTACAAACAGTAATATCTATTTCATACCGCATTACTTAACAGTAAAACCTATTATCTAAAAACAGTACCCTGTTTTTACCAACATATTTAAATTTCCAATAATAGAAAACAAGGAAATTACTAATATCCTATTGTTATTTATTTAAAGGAAGTAACTGGAGGAATCAAAATTGAACAGTCACAATGGAAAAGGAGTATTCCAAATATATTATAATGAAAAATTTTTATTTTTTATCATGGATACATTACTCATCCTGCTTTCTACCATTTTTAGCGTACTAATTAGCTTTAATGATGTAATCCCAAAAATTCTTCTTCCCGATATACCGTTCATATTTTTAAGCCTTTGGCTTGTCCACCTTATTGTCTTCTATTTCTTAAAAATCTACGACCGGATATGGATTTACAGTGGTCCACGTGATTTTGTTTCAATCATAAAAGGGACAATGATCGCCAATGCAGTTGCAGGTATCTTATATCTCCTTCTTTCTAGTTATCAGTTAATGGCCCCTATTCCTCTCACCGTCTTCGTCATGAACTGGATGAGTATATCAATTGTTACAGTCGGTATTCGTTTTTTCATAAGGTTTTACCATGATATTACCCCGAACCGTCACTCCCCGAATAAGCGAGTTCTGATTATCGGAGCAGGTAATACAGGGAGTTTCGTTGTAAAATTGATTCGAAATTCACCAAATACTCCTATGGATCCGGTCGCGTTTATCGACGATGACCATTTTAAACTCAATAAAAAGCTCTTTGACCTTCCGATTATCGGAACTAGAGAGGATATACCAACAATTGTAAAAGAAATGAATATCCAAACAATTATTATTGCTATGCCTTCCGCTCCCAAGCAAGAAATTGCTGATATTATTAATATTTGTAAAGAAACAAAAGCAGAAATTAAACTTTTCCCTCACTTTAGTGAAATTCTTCAAGGTGAGATCTCCTTAAAAATGATTCGAGACGTAAAAGTGGAAGACTTGTTAGGAAGAGAGCCCATCGAGATTGATTTGGAGGAAGTAGCGAGCTTTCTCACAAATAAAACCATTCTCATCACGGGTGCAGGAGGTTCCATCGGAAGTGAACTTTGCAGACAAATTGCCAGATTAAACCCTCAGAAAATGCTTTTACTTGGGGCAGGTGAAAATAGCATTTTTTCCATTGAAACTGAACTGAAGCACAAATATCCCTCTATTCAGTTTCATAGCCTTATTGCAAACATCCAAGATCCAGTAAGAATTGAAAGTATTTTTGCAACCTACAAACCACACGTCGTATTTCATGCCGCTGCTTATAAACACGTTCCATTAATGGAAAATAATCCGATAGAAGCCATCAAAAACAATGTGTTTGGCACAAAGAATGTAGCTGAGAGCGCTCATCGCCATAAAGCTGAACGATTTGTCCTTATTTCTACTGATAAGGCAGTGAATCCTAAGAGCATTATGGGAACTACCAAAAAAATTGCAGAAATATTGATTCAACAAATGAATGAAACGAGTGAGACGAAGTTCGCCGCTGTAAGGTTTGGAAATGTATTAGGCAGCAGGGGGAGTGTCATTCCTTTATTTAAGAAGCAAATTGCAGAAGGAGGTCCGGTAACTGTCACTCATCCCGAAATGGTTCGCTATTTTATGACGATACCCGAAGCCGTACAGCTTGTCATCCAAGGAGCTGCCATGGCAAATGGTGGAGAGATTTTTATCCTGGATATGGGGAAACCCGTCAATATTACGAAACTAGCAAACGATTTAATCCGATTGTCCGGCTTAGAACCTGGTAAAGATATTCCTATTATATATACAGGAATACGTCCCGGGGAAAAATTAAGGGAAGAATTGTTCACTTCAGAAGAAAGCCGGTCAACCACAAAGCACAACCGTATTTACATCTCAAAATCGTTTTCTTATTCTCAAGAAGAGTTTTCCTCTATTCTATCCAAGCTCGAACAACTAACTTTCAATAACACGTTTCCAATATCCTCGCAAGAGTTTAAATCGCTTTTGTCAGACATTGTCCCCTTTTACTCCGACTCTATTTATGAAGGAAATCGCCCGAACGTTTAAACTGTTTCTCGTATATTATAGACAGATCCATCTGTGAATTTTTCATTGCCACATCTAACTCTAAACTATGTCAAAATCTTATCGCTAAATGACGTGGAATCACTTTAAAGAATGAGATTTCTCTCCCTATCAGACTATAAACGCGTTATGCTCATCTTATTGAAAAATGTCCTCAGGTTAACCATTGGGGATAGCCAAATAATTAAGACAAAATAAAAAGCTTCGGTGATTAGAATGAAACGTTTATTTGACTTTACTATTTCCCTCTGTTTGTTAGTATTAACCCTTCCCCTTTTCTTTCTTATTATGATACTAACGTTGTGTACAAGCGGTACACCGTTTTTTTATACACAAACACGCATTGGAAGACATCAAAAACCATTTCAACTCATTAAGTTTCGTACGATGACAAACAAACAGGACGAAAATGGAAATCTTCTTCCTGAACAACATAGACTCACTAAAGTGGGAAAGTTTCTTCGTAAATTAAACTTAGATGAATTACCTCTATTCCTGAATGTCATTAAAGGAGATTTAAGTCTGGTAGGTCCCCATCCTCTATTAGCAAGATATTTGCCATACTTAACAAAACAGGAATTAAAACGATTTTCAATAAGGCCAGGGATTACCGGATTGGCTCAAATTTCAGGAGGGGATCAATTAAGTTGGGATAAGCGTCTTAAATTAGATATACAATACGTAAATGATCAATCTTTTTGGCTTGATATCAAAATTTTACTTAAAACGTTGGTTCAAGTTTTCAAACGAAAAAAAGTCATTAACACTCCAAAGGAAATAAGGCAGGGTTTAGATGAAGAAAGAAGAGCTCTTACGATTGATCCATCATCATTTATTCAAATTAGACCATTAAAAATAACAGATAGTGACTGCGTCATGCTTATGATTGAAAGAGGCCTTCCTTCTTCTATTTTCCAATGTACGATCTATAGCTGCAACGGCTACAAATCTTATTTAGAAGCGTTATTAAGTATTTCTCCACTTTCTCCGGAACAAACAATGGTTCATTTTATCGGAGCATACAAGCAAGATGAATTGGTCGGTTTTTCAGAGTGGAGAATCGGAGAATTCAATCTTCATTTGAATAATCTTTATGTGAAACCTAGTATGAGAGGTTCTGGTGTCGGTAAAAAATTAATACAAGAGGGATTGAATTTGGCCCAAAAGCTTCATTTATCCTCAATAACACTTGATGTTTTTGAGTATAATCAAAGCGCGTTGTCCTGGTTCAAACGTTTAGGGTTTATATATGGAAAAGCAACCTATTGGTATGTTGGAACGAATCCTGCTCCGTTCCCCGAAACAGACGTTTCCTATACAATCATCAACCATCCTGCTTCTAAAGCATCACATCGGATGTACGATTTTTCAACATTGGAAATCAAAACTCCCCGACAAACATATCATGTCAGCCGACTAAATAAAACATACTTCAAGATTCACGATCCATCCGCTCTCGACGATCACTTCTTACTACAAGCTCTCTACTCGATCGATCCGGTTCGTTCACTATTAATGGTACTTCCCACTCCATTAGGTGAGAAGTTTTCATATTTAAAAATGCTGGATAAATCCGTTCGAATGACCCTTCATTTGCGAAATGAGTAAAACCCATCGTATGATTGTGAATTTGGAATCCTCATGATAATTCACTTTCGGAATGATTTGCACCATGAGTAAATATTTAACATAACCTATATAAATTTTATTTAAACGTTTAAAGGGTCTTATGTTACCTATAAGCTCTAAAAATCGGTATAGGATTGATGGAGAATACACGAAGAGTAACATGTGATGAAGTTGAATGTATTGCTGAAAGAGACGATTCATGGCAACAATGATTTATTGAATTTTTTAAATGGGGGGAGTATCATGAATTCCATTTATAGCGAGCAAGAACTTAGAGAAATGGGTCTTAAAAGTGTAGGGAAAAATACGAAAATTAGTAGAAAATGCAGTATTTATATGCCGGAAAAAATTTCGATTGGCGACAATACAAGGATTGATGATTTTTGCTGTTTAGTTGGCGGGGAAAAAGGAATAAATATAGGTTCGAATGTGCACATCGCCCATTATTGTCTATTGGGAGGGACCGGCGGCATAACCATCAAAGATTTTGCAGGTGTTTCATCCAGAACGGCGTTATATAGTGCAACTGATGATTATTTAGGAAGCAGTTTAACTGGACCAACCATTCCTAAAAAATATTTAAATGTTACGAAAGGAGAAATCGTACTAAATAAACATGTTATTATTGGAACGAATTCTACGGTGTTGCCCAATGTCACGATTGGAGAAGGAAGCGCTGTAGGTGCACATAGTTTGGTAACAAAAAGTTTAGCGCCCTGGGGTGTCTATGTAGGTGTACCTGTAAAAAGAATAAAAGACCGTAAAAAGGATTTACTGCTATTAGAAGAAGCGTTCTTAAAAGAAGTAGCTGAAGAACGGTTAAATGAAAAATGTTAATTTTCCATAAACAACAAAAAATCCTTTTTTAGGAGTTATGTTGATTTTTGTCTCACTTCAGCTGTAGCTGAAAGTGAGACAAATCAACATGATTCTTAAAACTGTCATAAACGATGGTTGATTTTTTATTTTTAAGGATATCATATGTTTTTTATCTTTTGGCTATGTTATCTGTCATTATTGATTTTTAGCAAGTTGTTCACACGGCGGCGACTTCAGCGGGAACAACAAGCCAGGCAAGACCCTTACTTGAGCGTAGCGAGGGAAGCGGCTTGCCTGCGGAAAGCGGCCGCCACAAGCGTAATGTATAAATATCCACAGTATCGTTTAACAGACAACCATGCCAATAAAAATTGGCACATCGATAAATGAAATAACAGCAAAAGTGATCCACAGTTATTTTAGGGTAGAGCCTATCTTTTAAATAAAAATTTCACTATTGGAATCCAAATCTTATCCAAAAAAACCATCATTTGCACGATAAAATGTTCTTTTCCTCTACCTTCTATCCTAAAAATGGCTGATTGATGAAGGCAAATCTATATTATCTTATATGTTAAGTAGACTTCTCCCCTTGCCATCCCCTTTTTACCTTATGCATGATCTCAATAATCTCACGGTTGGTATCATCATTTCAGGTAGAACATTTATATAATCTTACGTTTCTTACGGATTACCTTTTTGAAGTCATAGTAATCGTATCGGTTGCCCAATTTTCGTAGACTTTTTGCCTCAAAAAACCCTCTTTGACGCCCATTTTGTTACATGCTTACACAAGCATTTCTTTAAAAGAATATGAATATAGTAACCTTTCACATTTTAAATGAGGTGAGATTTTTGAATGACTACAGAAAAATATTGGTTCCACCAACTGCCTCTATAAATGAAACATTAAAAATCATTGATGTAGGTTCCTTGCAAATTGCCCTAGTTGTTGATGATCAGAATAAGTTGTTAGGAACTGTTACAGATGGGGATGTTAGGAGAGGTATTTTAAAAGGCATCTCTTTGGATCAGCCTGTACCTCTCGTTATGAATCCTGATCCTGTAACCGTTTCTCCTACGATGGATTCGAAACAAATATTGAACTTGATGAAAACAAAAAAGCTGCAGCACCTGCCTGTTGTAGATAAGGATGGCTGTGTAATCGGTTTAAAACATTTAAACACGATTATTCAACCTCCTAACAGAGATAATATCGTGGTTCTCATGGCAGGGGGACTTGGAACGAGGCTAAGGCCGTTAACAAACGATTGTCCTAAACCATTATTAAAAATTGGGAATAAACCTATTCTTGAAACGATTTTAGAGAGTTTAATTGAACATGGATTTAATCGGTTTTACCTTTCCGTTAATTATAAGTCTGAAATGATTAAGGACTATTTTAAGGATGGTTCAAACTGGGGGGTAGATATTCACTATATACATGAGGATCAAAGAATGGGAACAGCAGGTTCTTTAGGACTGATTCCAGAAAAGCCGGAGAAGCCTTTTCTTGTAATGAATGGAGACATTCTTACAAAAGTAAATTTTCAATATTTACTGGATTACCATGAAAAACATAAAGGACAGGCAACCTTATGTGTAAGAGAATATGATTTTCAAGTCCCTTATGGGGTGGTAAATGTTGATAAGCATCGTTTGCTGTCAATAGAGGAAAAACCAAAATACCGTTTTTTTGTTAGTGCGGGGATATATATTTTTGAACCAAGCGTATTAGAAATCATTCCGAAAAACAATTATTTTGATATGCCCGATCTATTTAGAAACTTGCTTGAAAAAAAGAAAGATGTCTCCATTTTTCCAATTAGAGAATATTGGCTGGATATTGGAAGAATAGATGATTTTGAGCGGGCCAAAGGAGAATTTGATCAAGAATTCAGCTAGTATTGTAGACGAGAATTTGCATATGGAATTGACGAAATTACAAGGACGTTCTGTGCTACAACAGGGTTTATGGTCATATGATGGAATAGGGAGGGGATTGAAATGGAGCTGAAGAACAAAAAAATTCTTGTCACTGGTGCGGATGGATTTATCGGTTCACATCTAACCGAAGAGTTAGTGAAAAGAGGGTTAGATGTTCGTGCTTTTGTCTATTATAATTCGTTTAACTCCTGGGGATGGCTTGATCATTCACCCGACGAAATAAAAAGCGAATTAGACGTATTCGCGGGCGATATACGAGATCCATATGGTGTAAAAAATGCTGCCAAGGGCTGCGATGTTGTTTTTCATTTAGCTTCACTAATTGCAATCCCTTATTCGTACCACTCCCCAGATACGTACATCGATACAAATATAAAGGGAACCTTAAATGTTCTGCAAGCTGCAAGAGAACTAGAAATTGAAAAAGTTGTCCACACCTCTACAAGTGAAGTATACGGAACAGCGATGTTTGTTCCAATTACCGAAGACCATCCTCTTCAAGGACAGTCTCCTTATTCTGCTTCAAAAATTGGAGCCGATCAAGTTGCCATCTCCTTTTATAAGTCCTTTAATACCCCTGTCTCCATTATTCGCCCCTTTAATACGTATGGTCCCAGACAATCTGCCAGAGCTGTCATTCCTACCATCATCACTCAAATTGCTAGCGGAAAAACCAATATCAAATTAGGTGCTTTACATCCTACTCGAGATTTTAATTATATAAAAGACACCGTACAAGGGTTTATCGCTGTAGCCGAGTCCGAGAAATCCATTGGGGAAGTTATTAATATAGGAAGTAATTATGAAATTTCAATTGGTGAGACGGCTGAGCTCATTGCTGAAGTGATGGGGAAAGAAATTGAAATTGAAACAGAACACATCCGCTTACGCCCTGAGAAAAGTGAGGTTGAACGCCTCTGGGCAGATAATTCCAAAGCGAAGAGACTGTTAGGGTGGAAACCTGCTTACGGAGGCCGGGATGGGTTGAAAAAAGGTTTAAAGGAGACAGCGGAATGGTTTAGTAACGCCCAAAATTTAAAACACTATAAAGCGGATATGTATAACCAATAACTTACGGATTCTAATAGTCAACTACAACAGATAAAAATGATTTTTTAAATGGCACCAATTAAAAGGCGCGAAGAATTTTCCTCGCGCCTTTTACCTTTTGGTATTTTACTTTTGATTTTCTCTATTCTCTTTATCATAAAAATCGGGGAATGCTTTTTCCACGACAGATGAAGAGATTGGAAAACTAAGATCCACAGTAGTTCCTTGACCTACTTCACTTTCAATCTTAATTCTTCCTTTGTGAGCTTCGATAATTTTAAAACTTACCATTAACCCTAAACCTGTTCCCTTTTCCTTCGTACTATAAAAAGGCTCTCCCAACTTTGCGATTCTGTCTTTAGGTATCCCGCACCCTTGATCAATAAAGCGAATAACAAGATTATTTTCTTTCTTTTTGGCTTGAATCTTGACCTTTCCACCATTTGGCATTGCCTCTATGGCATTTTTAATAATATTTATGAATACTTGTTTTAATTGATTTTCATCGCAATATAGTAGAGGGAGGTTAGGTTCAAATTCGGAAATCATTTTAACATTATTTAAGATCGCCTGTGATTCAAGTAAGGTCATCACATCTTTTAAAAGATCGGAAACATCTTTCTGCCGAAAATTCATTACCTGTGGTTTCCCTAGCATCAAAAATTCGTTCACAATAAAGTTAATTCTCTCCAATTCAGATTCCATAATTTCAAAATAATGTTTATGTGTTTCGCATTCTTCTTTTAAAAGATGCATAAAACCCTTGATAGAAGTTAACGGATTTCGAATCTCATGGGCCACCCCTGCGGCCAGCTCCCCTACAACCGCGAGCTTTTCCGATTTTCGTAATAACTCTTCCGCCTGTTTACGCTCTGTAATATCTGTGGAAACAAATAGGATTTGATCGATTTCCCTGTTTGGAGAGAAAATTGGCAGTCTTACTGTTTCTATCCACCTAATCTTCCCTTCTTGATCCTTGAACTCTTCTTCAAGAACAAAGCGTTCCTTTATTGTCTCAATTTCTTCCCAAACTCGAACTAGATTAGAGTCTATATGAAACTGAAAATCATCGATCTTTTTGCCGAGAAGATCCTGCGTTTCTGTTCCTAAAAGTTTAGCAAATGACTCGTTTACAAGGGTAAATTTACCTTCCTTGTCGATAGCATAAATATAACTTGGATTCATATCGATAATTTTTCGGAGATATTCTTTTTGTTCTTTCAATTGTTCTTCTTTAAGGTGTAAATTCGCTTTCGACCGGCGAATATAATGAATCATTTCATTAAAACGATTGGAGAGTTGTCCGATTTCTGTATTATCAATTTTCTCGATTCGTTGATTATAATCTCCCTTCGCCACTTGATCCACCGCAAGATATAATCTACGAATTGGATGTATGATTTGCCTTGCATATAAAGCCGTCAAAATAGATAAAACAATAAAAGTAACTAGCGAAATCGTCCACAATGATTTTTGAAATGTTAAGTATGGCTGATAAATTTCATCAACCGGTATTTGGGCGACAATTCCCCAATCTAAAATCGGGATATGTTCAAAAGAAGCAAAAAACCAAGTACCTTTTGAGTTCAAAACTTCTTGATACCCCGATTTCTTTTCCAATACCTTTTTTACGACAAGGTTTTGACTTACGTCCTCCCCGATTCGTTCCTTTGATGGATGAGATATTATTTTTCCGTTTCTATCGACAATAAACGTGTACCCGTTATCCCCGATTTTAAAACTTTGAAATATAGATTGAAAAATTTCATTATCTTCAATACGCAACGATAAATTGACGACTCGTTCGACTTCGTTACGGTCGTCTAAAACAGGAACTGAAACAACAAGCAAAAATCGTCCTGTATCTGCGGACACTACATCACTAAAATAAACTTTTTTTGTTTTAAGTGCTTCCTGAAAATATTCACGCTTGCTTAAGTTATAATTTTGTAAATGTTTAAGGTCATTGGGGTAAAACGCTCGTACATATCCATTTGTATCCAAAACGGTGCCACTATCAATATAAGGGGAAACGGTAATAATCGTCTCTAACCCTTTAAAAAGTTGGTCAAAATCATTCGACTTAAAATGTTCATTCGTCTGAACATAATTCTCAAGACTCTGTAGGTCTTTCGCAATGAGAGTCATTTGATCTTTCATGCGCAAAACCGTTTTATCGGTAATTTGCCGATATTGTTCCTTTGAAATTTCCGGCAATATCATACGTGATACGATAAACATTAAACCTAAAAGTGTACATATAATGGCTAGAGTAATGATATAAATTTTCCAAAAAATCTGTGATTTAAACAGTTTCATGTTGTTACTCCTTAACTTATTGATAATCGTACACTAAAGGAAGATGAATAAAAGTTTGTGTAAAGAAAATAAGTAGCCGAAAAAGAAAAAGGCAGGGTATTCTCAGGCCAAAAATTTAAGAGAAAGCAGTACCCTACCATATCCAAAAGTATACCTAATTTCGACTTTACTAATCAACTAGAAGATGTTCAGTGGAATGGTTCAGCGTTTATGTTATAAATTCATTTCTTGTCTACCCACATTCTGTTCCATATGCAAGCCGTTTTCGAGTTTGTTCACTTTTAATGCCTTGTTAGCTATTATTTGGATCCATTCTAGAGAAACAAGATGAGAGTCTCTTGTCAAAAAATTTTACATATTTTTCACTCGATGGCCTCATCTACCTTTTACTTCTACCTAAAATTCACGCCAAAAATTATTTTTTTGGTACGAGGTATTGTTGAAACCATTCGCAAATATAATGAAGTCGTTTGATGCGTAGTGACGGCTTTCCACTTCGAGATAAATCGTGATTCGATTCCGGAAAGCGGATAAACTTAGTTACTTTCTTTTTCCTTTTTAAAGCAATAAATAATTGTTCTGCTTGTTCAATTGGGCAGCGGAAATCTTTTTCACTATGCAAAATAAGGAGCGGCGTTTCGACATTGTTTACATATGCGAGCGGAGAATGCTTCCATAGCTTTTCCATATTGTCTAAGTCACCGCCAATTTGCCATTCAGAAAAATAATAGCCGATATCACTTACCCCATAGAAACTGATCCAGTTGGAAATCGATCGTTGCGTGACCGCAGCTTTAAATCGATTGGTATGAGCGACAATCCAATTCGTCATAAACCCACCGTAGCTTCCACCTGTCACACCTAATCGTTCCTCGTCGATAAACGAATAACGGGATAACACGTAATCCACACCTTTCATGAGATCGACGTAATCGTTTCCGCCATAATCTCCCCGCACAGCATTTACAAACGTTTGACCATACCCATGGCTTCCTCTTGGATTCACATACAATACGGCATACCCTTGAGAAGCGAGCAATTGAAATTCATGGAAAAATCCGAATCCATACATCATATGCGGTCCTCCATGAATTTGGAGAACAAGCGGATACTTTTCTCCCTCCTTATAACGTGCGGGTTTCATAAGCCACCCATGAATAGTCCATCCTTCAGCACCTTCGTATTCGAAATCTTCCGGTTCAGACAATAACACTTCTTCTTTCCATTCTTTATTGACGTCGGTCAAGCGTTCTTTTTCACCCGTTGTAAAATCAATGAAGTATAAATCTCCTGGATCCGTCGGAGTACTGATGGCTACGACTCCACGGTGCCGAGCCGCATCTAACGTAAAACCGTACACATATTGAGATTCCAGTAAGGCTGGGTAAATTTCTCCCGCGCAACTACCGTAATAAATGCCCGTATTGCCACGATCAGTCGCCATGAAATAAAAGCTATGATGGTCGTCCGCCCATAAAACCCCAGGTGTCACAATGCCTTGCTGGACATCACCTAATAAATAGTTTCCTACCGGTGCATCAAATTCACTTGTAAAACATTGCAGTTCTTCGTTTTCCCAATTGTACAACCAAATGCGAGAAAGTGTTGCGTTTTCAAACTCGCGTTGATGACCGATAAACGTCAAGTATTGACCATTTTTCGACCAGGTGACTCCGTCGTAAAAACCAGACGTATTTGTCAATTTCCGATGGGTGTTCGTTTTACGGTCGTACAAATAGACGTCTTCATGAAACGATACATCTTTATCTTCTGATTGATCAGCTACATACGCTATGTATCGTCCATCTGGTGACCATGATTGGAGGCGAAAGTCAGTATCACCTTCCGTAATTTGTTCTACTTCCCCAGTTTCGATATCGATGACGACAATGTGCGATCGACTGCCATCCACCATTCCCAGTCCATCTTGTTTATACTTCATCCATTCGACTTCAATAGGTTGAAGCTCTTTTTCTTGTTCCTGACCTTCCTCTAACGATTCGCCTTCTTTAATGGATATGGAACAAGCAATTTTCGTTCCACACGGAGACCAGACAGGATGTTGAGCCCCATTTGTAAAAAACGTAAGCTGTTTCGCTTCTCCACCATATTTCGGTAACAAAAAGAGCTGATTTTTACCTGTGCGATTCGAAACAAAAACAATCTTTTTCCCATCTGGTGACCAACGTGGAGTCATATTCCGGTGTTCTCCATGTGTCCATTGAACATTTTCTCTAGCTTCTAAATCCATATAAAAAATGTGCGACTGGTATTCGTTTTTCTCTTCATTCATTGTTGTTTGGACATATAGCAATTCTTTTCCGTCCGGCGATAACTGCGGATCGGTTACACTTTTGATTCGGTATAAATCTTCCGCTACGACACCGCGCTTCTTCACCCTACATTCCACCTTTCTTTTACCCATATACTTTTCGACTCGGTTGTTCGTTTCCCTTTTTTTATATTTTACTATGTCCACTGCTTGATTTATTTTTTTAGTAGTGGAGGTAAACAGATATTCGATCCTGTCAATTCTAATAAAGCAGCAATTCCTGTCTCATTCCCCTCGATAACTCAAAAAAAACCCGGATTACCTTCTACTGTGATGAACAGTCAACTTCATCCAACTTCTTCACACCTTCCATAGTCTTGACCCATTTTTCCAGACTCGACTTCCTTTTATCTTCCATATTAGGTTTCTTTTGACGAACTCTTCCTCCATCACGAATCTTCAAAACAAAGTCGCACGAGCTGATTATCAAAATTGGCAAGTCGACATTGTTTATGAACGATGAAAACAATATTGCCAAAGTGAAGCTATGATTTCCCTTTCTTATCTTGAAAGCCTTTCGCAAAACAATAAGAAGAAAAAAGGAACCAGAGCTTTCTAGGCACTGATTCCTTCTGATTAACCGACATTTAACTGTCAACTTTATATTCCGTTATGGATATGCGCTTTGTTAGAAAAAGTATATGATCGATGTTTTTTCTTATACACATATTCCAATTTCTTCCTCGTAGATTGTCAACGCATCATCAAGCATTTTTAAGCCAACGTCAATTTGTTCTTTCGTTACGGTTAATGGTGGTATCATTCGAATGACTTCAGTTTTATTTCCACAAAAATAGAAGAGGACACCTTTTTCTAATGCCAAATCTAATATTCTAAATAAACCGTCTGAATTTGGTTTTTTTGTTTTCGGGTCAATGATCTCAATTCCGATCATCAATCCAATCGCACGAATATCACCAATGACAGGGTGTTTTTCTTTTAATTCCTTCAATTTCTCAACAGCATATGCACCCATTTTTTTCGTGTTTTCTAATAAATTTTCTTGTTCAATCACATCTAATACAGCAAGGGCTGCTGAACATGCAATTGGATTACCGCCAAATGTTGTTGCATGACTGCCTAACGGCCATTGTTTCATTAATTCTTTTGAAGCAACCGTTGCACTTAACGGAAGACCATTGGCAATTCCTTTCGCAATCGCCATAATGTCTGGAACAACATCAAACGTTTGGGCAGCAAACCATTCACCTGTACGTCCAAACCCTGTTTGGACCTCATCAAAAATAAGAAGTATGTTGTGGCGGTCACAAATTTCCCGCAGTTTTTTCAGCCATGCCTTTGGCGGAACAATATATCCCCCTTCACCTAATACAGGTTCAACAATAACAGCAGCAACCTCTTCAGGTGTGACTTGGTGGTCAAACAGACGCTGAAAATCTTTTTCCAACTTTTCCACTACATACGTTTCGGGATCCACACCTTCAGGGCATTCCCTTGTATCGGCATAAGGGATTTGATAGGAACCCGTGGGCTGTAAAAATTTACGGTATTTACTTTTTGAAGTTGTGACACTTAACGCTCCCATTGAGCGCCCGTGAAAACATCCGATAAACGAAACTATAAAGGGGCGCTGTGTCACATGTTTCGCTAACTTAATCGCTCCTTCAATCGCTTCTGTACCGCTATTACCAAAAAAGAAACAATCCAAATTTCCTGGTAATATTTTCGCCAATCGGTCAGCTAACGTTAAAATAGATTCATAGATAATGACACCTGAAGGCCCATGCGCCAGCTGATCGGCACCATCTTTAATGGCTTGTACGACTTTTGGATGACGATGACCAACATTGGTTGTGGCAATTCCTGACGTAAAATCTAAATATTTTTTTCCATCCATACCGTAATAATAGCAACCCTCTTCTTTTATGACTGGCAAATTCGGATGGTCCTTTGCCATACTTGGTGCTAAAAGATTAGACATTTTTTCGATAAGATAACTCCATTCTTTACCCATGATGATTACCTCCTAGTGTATTCTCATTTATCGAATTCGTTCTAATTAAAGTCGCAAAAACTAGCTTTAATGGAAACTACCTATCCTTTTGGAGTGCGAATCTCTCACGAAAAAGAAAGCTCCATTTGATCTTGTTATGATGGTTAGAAGAAGAATAAATGTGCCATTAAAGTCGCAACTGGCAACGTAATGATCGTTCTTTGTAAAAAGATAATAAACAGTTCAACAAACGAAATCGGAATTTTGGATTTCAAGAGCAGAATTCCGATTTCAGACATATAAATCAGTTGGGTTAAGGACAGAACGGCAATAACAAATCGTGTAATTTCTGATTCAATCCCGCTTCCGATTACAGCCGGCAAAAACATATCAGCGAAGCCTACGATCATCGCCGGTGCAGCTGCTTCAGCCTCTGGAAGCTGTAATAGATTTAAAAATGGAACAAAAGGATAGGATAAATAGTTAAAAATCGGTGTATATTCTGCAACAATTAGGGCAACTGTCCCTAATGCCATCACGAGCGGGATCAATCCAAACCAAATATCAACCACATTGTACATCCCTTTAATAACGACTTGACGAATACTTTTTACCTGTTCTGCTTTTTCAACCGCTTTTTCAATTGCCCAGCGGAAACTGGAAACACCGCTTGGCACAAACTCATCGATTTGCTTTCCAACAGGCTCATAGTAGGTATCTTTTTTTAATGAAAGCGGTGGGATTCTCGGACAAATAATTGCTGCAATGATACCAGCAACAACAACTGTAAAATAAAATTCTACAAACATATCATCAATTTTGATAAACTTGGCAATTACTAAACTAAAAGCGATGGAAGCGATTGAAAAGTTGGTTGCTACTACCGCTGCTTCACGCTTCGTATAATAACCAGATTCATATTGCTGGGTCGTAATCAATACACCAACGGTTCCACTGCCCATCCACGATGCCATCGCATCAATCGACGAACGTCCAGGCAATTTGAATACCGGATACATCACCTTACGAACCATCGTCCCAATAAAATCCATTAGTCCAAACTCTAGTAAAAGCGGCATAAAAAGGCTGGCAAATAAAAACCAAACCATTAACACAGGGATTAAATCAAAGAGAACAACACCGCCAGTCAATTTAGACCAAATAAATTCCGGGCCGACTTCGTTCAATGTAAATATTGCAAAAAAAGAACCGATGATTCGTAAGGTCAACCAAAATGGACTAACATCAAACAAGCTATTTAACCATGCATTCTTTTTTATCGCAGGCAGATCAATTATTTTTACGATGAAACTCCCAGCAGCAGATAAGCAAATAACACCTGTCATAAATAATGGTATGTAATCAGCAATGGCCACCTGCAGCCAATCTGCCATCACTCCTAGACCAATCGTAACCTTTCCATTTACTTGAATAGGAACAAGGAAGAGGAGAACTCCTAATAACGACGGCAACAAAAATTTTAAGTATTGCTTTGCTAAAAAGCCTTGTTTTACTCCTGTATTTTCTACTGAATTTATTCGTCTCGCTTCCATCTTTACCCCCCTCTAACAAAATGAATTCCCTCACTTGAATAATATTACAAGATTATACATAAATATGCAATCTATTTTATTACACTCCCCCCCTCTCTCCTAATCTTTTTTAATACCTACATTTATTTTTCGACTAGATTGTCGCTTTCCCTTTTAAAAAAGGAAATATTTTACCATGTCCATTACTTGATTTATTTCTGTTCAATGGGGTAAAATAAATACACGAACAGATGTTCGACACTTAAGAAAAAAGGGGAGCTTCGTATGACACGAATTCCTGAAAACGATCGAAATATTTTAGAACAGGCGATTTATTTACCAATGGTGTTAACCGTATTAAACCGAGATTTAGCCATTATCGAGCAAGCGCCATTTAAGTTAAAACGACCATACATTGAACTCATTGAAGAAACGATGAAAGCCATCCAACAAGAACTGGCTGATGTAAAAAAATATATGCACAAAAATAAAATGAAAGTGGAACGGTTAAAAAGTGACGACACGTTTACCATGTATTTGTTTTTGTACAAAGGATACGAAGAGCATCATAATTATTTTAACCCGCGACTGCGAAACAAAGTCGAAGAACTGATGCGCCATTATTTATATAAACGACACCTTCCCGTCACCGACAAACGGAAAGAAGCATGAACATTCACGCTTCTTTCTAATGTTTTTTCTCCACAGACCACGTATACGGATCAACGTGTTCTGCCGCTTTTGTCTTGGTCATTGGAAAGTAGATAAAATGGGCTCTTCGCTCCATTTCTTCCATTCGTTGTGAAAGTCTTGTCCGTAAAAGAGCCGTGCGCAATAATTGCGAATTGAAAACACTGTACGATACTGGAAGTCGAAACGTTTGTTTATTCCGGAACATAACGCTTGTCGTGTTGGTATCTAGCCGCTCATGAGAAACGACGTGTTCATGGGAAATCCAAATACACTCCTGCTTCGAGGGAGACATGGTGGGAAAGAGAAAAATAGATGTGTGAGGATCAATGATGATTGGAGGTTTGTGTCCAGAGCCGATGAGTTGCTTTGCTCCTTGCCTCCTTCCTTCGTAAGAGGATCCAAAAAACTCACAGCTTTTTTTCACAATATCTAACGGTTTAAATGGAGATAAAAACTGATCCGATAGTTCAAACACTTCCGTATAAATTTTTGATCCATATTTTATAGGAAAAAGCAACATCGTATGTGGATTCACTTCGTACTCTTCAATCATTCTTCGACGTTCTTGCACTCCTAACCCTCCTTTATTATTTCTATATATTTACAATTGTACCATTAATGGTAAAGATTGTCTGTATTTATTTAACATAGAATAATTTATCAAAATATTTAAAATTTTCAGTTGATTTATCACCAAATTGACCATATAATAGAAAAAAGGTCAACAGAGGTGAACGATATGAAAAATGAAAAGTCTTACACAGAGTTAATGAAGTCTTGTGCGATGACCTGGAATAAAGACAAAGAGCGGACGGTTTTGGACATTTATATCGACACGCTATTGTATGAAGTACAGTTGAATAGAGAAAAAGAGCGCCTACTCAACGAAATCGATACCTCTTTGGATCGCTACGACAAAGCTTCATTTATGCATTATTCTTCCCAATACATTAAGCTTATGGAATGTTTCGGTTAATTCTTCTTTCTTCCCCCATTTTCCTTCATGCCATGTATATGGCATCTTTTTCTGTGTTTATAACACTTCTTTTAAATCCCATGACGATGAGAAAAACCACAAAAAAACCTTTTTCCCTTCACGCAATAAGCAAGAAGGAAAAAAGGTTATTCATTATTCTTCATCATCTTCGATTGGATACGTTTCAATCATCATGATCCGGTCCAACATCGACGGATGGCTATAGCGAAACAGCTTCACGAAAAATGGTGGATGAACTTGACTTAGGCTTGCTTTCGTAAGTTCTTGAAACGTACCAATCGCTGCCTCTTTATTTTCGGTTAACTCAATCGCATACTTGTCGGCACGGGTTTCTTCATAACGTGACACCGCGTTTGATAACGGACTGACCGCAAAAAGCAACATGGACGTAAAAAGAAAGAATAGTGGTAAGGTACGCAATTGATGAACGTGTTCCAAGTGAAATGTTTTTCCGTATTTGGTGATAAAGGCTCGCATCCATTTTGCAGTTAACCAAAGCCCGACAAACGATAATAGTAAATAAACTGCAATACCAAAATAAATATGCTTTTCTACATAATGAGCCATTTCGTGCGCCATGACGAATAAAATTTCGTCCTCACTTAATTGATTTAACGTCGTATCCCAAAGTACAATACGGGAGTTGGAACCAATTCCGGTCACATATGCGTTTAACGCATTCGTTTTTTCAGCCATGTTCACTTCATACACATGCTTAGCAGGTATTCCTGCTTCTTCTGCCAACGTTAAAATTTTCTTTTCTAATTCTTTATTTTGCAATGGATAAAAATCGTTGTACAACGGATCAATCATGACCGGTTGAATAAACATAAGAAACAATGTAAACGGAATCGACAATATCCAAGCAACGAGCCACCAACGTTGTTGAAACCGTGCCATTAACCAATAAAGTACTAAAACGACAATGTACATAATGACGTAATTGACCCAAAAATCGATTAACTGATCCTTCATCCAAAGCGAAAACGTTTGGGTTGTAATACCATATTGAACCGAATAATAGTAGGATATATAATTCAATGGTAATGTAATCAACGTTGCCACTAAATAAAACCAAAACAAATAAACAGCTGTTTGTACAAACGATAAACGAGAAGTTTTTTTCCCCCACTCTTCAAACTTTCGTGAAAATCCCCAAATGATCAGGAAAAAGTAAATGAACCATTCAAATGGGGTCGCTAAAAAAAATAAAAAGTTTCGAATGGCAGAATACTTCTCACTTAACATCAGTTCTCGGTCATTTAAAAATGTCGCTGGGTCCGCACTTGTCCCTTCATACCATTCTGGAATACTTGTATTAGCCCAATGAAATATATACGCATACATAACCAATACAAATAAAAGATATCCGCCTATTGAAAAAAACGTCCATTTCCGGACCATCGAATTCCCTCCCCCTGTCCTTCTCCTTATTATTTGTAGTTCAAAATCATTTATTTAGAACAAGCAATAAAAAAAAGACCATTCCTATTGCT
This sequence comes from Aeribacillus pallidus, assembly GCF_050478865.1. Taxonomy (NCBI): domain Bacteria; kingdom Bacillati; phylum Bacillota; class Bacilli; order Caryophanales; family Bacillaceae; genus Aeribacillus; species Aeribacillus pallidus. The sequence continues at coordinate 47,524 of NZ_JBCNBW010000035.1, forward strand.
GAGGAATTGGTCTAGAAGTCAAAGGTGTCTAGAGGTCTAAGGTGTAAGTGTCCGGCTAGTTGAGAAACTGTCCCAATACTTTGTAAAAAAATGCCAGAAACCAAGCAATCTGACCGAAAACCAAATCATTTTAAAAAATGATAGAAACAAGTGCTAACATACCGATTGAGCCAAGCACAACCACAATTACGTTCATTTCGATAAAAGCTAATACGAAGGCTGTTGCGGCCCCAATGACACCATACCATATACTCTCTTGAATAAATAATACACCTGGGAGTATAAGTGCACCTAATGTAGCGTAAGGAACATTTTTTAACACGTTTTGCCAAAACGCAGGGAGCTCCATGTTTTTCAACAAGAGAAAGGGTAACATTCGGGGAATATACGTGACCAGTCCCATTCCTAAAATGACCCAAATCAAATTAGTCTGCATGAAGCTTAACCCCCTTTTTTCGAAATTGTTCAATCCATTCTACAATAACGGAGGACAAAATGGTCGAACAAACGATTGCCCAGCCACTGGATAACACATTGCTGAATACAAATATCGAGTTAAAGGAAGCAGCAATTATAGCTAAATGAACCACTTTGGCACTTTGCTTCATTGACGGTACTAAAAGACCGATAAACATAGCGTACAAACCAATGGTCATACTTTCTTGCAAAACAGACGGCAAATTCGCCCCAACGATATGTCCTAAAGCCGAGTTGACCACCCAACTAGTATAGGCTATAAAAATAACTCCAAAAAAGTAGGCTGATGACACGGTTCCTTTTTGAGTTGCGGCAATCGAAAATGTCTCATCGGTCATCCCAAACGCATAAAGCGCCTTTTTCCACACGGCATCTTCTTCCATTTTTTCGTTTAAAGAGGCCGCCATTAACAAATGGCGAATATTAACAATAAACGTCGTCAGAACAATTTCAAATCCGGTAACCCCAGCCGCTAATAAGTTCAATGAAATGTATTGGGACGCCCCCGCAAACACGATCACGCTCATCAACACGGTGTCCAAAAGGGACAAATGAGTCGATTTTGCTAACAGTCCGAACGTTAAAGCGATTGGAAAATACCCAATCCCAATGCTAATCCCTGCCTGTAATCCTTTCGTAAATTCAGACTTTCGCTTCACTTGTTCGACCGGCAATTCCACAGTTTCTCACCTCATCTCCCTAATCTCACCTAAAATTGTTAATAATTACATTCATACCATTAACTATTTGCCATTAAAAATTTAGTATAATAGGAGTATATTTCCTTCCTTTGACTATTAAACTATATTATACATTTGTGCGTTATATTACACAAGCGGAGATGTGAATACGAATGAAAAAAATTCAACAAACCATCGGTGAAAATTTAAAAACATTACGACAAAGCCGCGGCCTTAGTTTAGATCAAACATCCGCGCTAACAGGTGTAAGTAAAGCCATGCTCGGCCAAATTGAACGCGGGGAGTCAAATCCAACGGTTGCGACTCTATGGAAAATCGCCAACGGGTTAAAAGTTTCCTTTTCTTCTTTGTTAAAAGTAGCTAATGCACCTGTCACCATTATTCGGCATCATGAAAACGAACCGATTCCCGAAGATGATGGAAAATATCGCGTCTATCCTATCATCCCATTTGACCCCGAAAAAAAGTTTGAAGTATATATTATTGAGCTTGACCCAGGTTGTAACTATGTCAATACTGGTCATGCTCCAGGAATGGAAGAATACATTACGATGATAAAGGGGACGATGCACATTACTGTTGATGAAACAGTCTATACGTTAAATCAAGGTGACTCCTTGCACTTTCAAGGAAACGTATACCACGTGTATGAAAATCGCACCAACGAAACCATTATGTGTCAAATGATGATTTACTACACAGAGGATTAATAAAACGAGGCAGAACGGATCATCGCTCTGCCTCGTTTTATATTTTCTTATTTTCCTTGAAAGACTGGCTTCCGTTTTTCGGCAAAGGCACGTAATGCTTCCACACGATCTTCGGTTGGAATGGTTATTTCATATGCTTTACGTTCCAAATGAAGACCTGTCTGTAAATCTACTTGCATTCCATGTTTCACAGCAAATTTGGCCTGTTGAACAGCGATCGGTCCATTGGCTAGCAAACGCTGCACAAATACATCGACTTGATCTGAAAGTTCATGACCTTCAATTATTCCGGTTAATAACCCATAGGAATACGCCTCTTCGGCGGTCATTTTTTTCGCCGTTAATATTAGCTCAAGCGCCTTTGCTTCCCCAACGATGCGCGGAAGTCGCTGCGTCCCGCCGGCACCTGGAATGATTCCTAAGCTCGTTTCCGTCAATCCCATCAACGCTTGTTTGCTAGCAAAACGGAAGTCACAGGCTAACGCTAACTCCATGCCACCTCCGAACGCATATCCATTTATCATGGCAATCGTTGGCTGAGGGAGGTCATCAATAGCGGAAAATACTTCTCCAATTTTATACACATTCCGCTTCACTTGTTGTTCTGTTAATGTTTTCCGCTCTTTTAAATCGGCTCCCACGCTAAACGCCCGCTCTCCGGCACCGGTAAAGACGACGACCCGAATATCCGGATTAATCCGGATGGATTCCACTACCTGTTCGAGCTTTAACAGCATATCGTAATTAAAAGCGTTCATCATTTCTGGACGATTTAATGTTACGTACGCCACATGCTGTTTTTGTTCAAGCAGCACAACGTTCATTCCTCATCACCTCTCCCCTTTGTTCAACCACCTTAATTCGACAAAAGAAGAGAAAATCCTTTGAATATTCTTAAAATAGTAGATAAAAAGAAATTAGTAAATACTAGAATCACTTTACTTCTACTTGTGCTGCTTGTTGTTTTAATACCCTTCTTAAAATTTTTCCTGTCGTATTTTTCGGTAGTTCATCAAGAAATTCAACCAATCTCGGAACTTTATAATCTGCAATGTGTTCACGACAAAATTGAATAATGGCCTCTTCCGTTAACCCTGGATTCGAAGAAACGATATAGCCCTTCACCGTTTCCCCATAGGCTGGATCAGGAACGCCTACGACACACGCTTCAACGACGTCTGGATGGCGGTACAGCACTTCCTCGACTTCTCTCGGATATACATTATATCCACCGACAAGAATCATATCTTTTTTCCGATCGACGATATAAAAATAACCTTCTTCGTCTTGTTTAGCTAAATCTCCTGTATATAACCAGCCATCTTTAATCGTCGCATTCGTTTCTTCCGGCATTTTATAGTATCCTTTCATCACGTTTGGTCCGCGAACAATTAGCTCGCCTACTTGTCCAACAGGCACTTCCTGGCCAAGTTCATCGACAACTTTATTTTCTACATTCATAATCGATGTACCAATGGAACCAGGTTTTCGCGGACGGTCCAAAGGATTAAAGCATGTAACTGGTGCCGCTTCTGACAAGCCGTAGCCTTCGGAAATGATGACACCAAACTTTTTCTCAAAGTTTTCTAATAATGCAACTGGTAGGGATGCACCCCCAGAAATACATAGACGCAATGTAGATAAATTCGTTGGGTCCCCTTCTTTATACTGATATAAGAAATTGTACATCGTCGGAACACCGGTAAAAATGGTCGCTTTATAAGTCTTCGCTAGGCGGAAAATTTCTTTTGGGCTAAACTTTGGAACAATTAACAACGTAGCCCCGTTTAACAGAGGTGCATTTAAAGCCACCGTTAAGCAAAAGACATGGAACATCGGTAACGTCGTAATAACCCGATCGTCCTCACTCATTTGTAAGTAATCGGCGACATCTTTCGCATTGGAATATAAGTTTTTATACGTTAGCATAGCCCCTTTTGGTTTTCCTGTCGTGCCTGAAGTATACAAAATGACTGCGACATCGTCGTTATCTATCGGTACATCGACAAATTGGGAATCCCCTAGGGCCAAAACATTTGTAAAGGCTTTCAAAATAGTGTTTAATGTAGAAGTGGTCCATTTGGTTTCTTGGGAAGTTTCACATAAGATGACATGCTCAACGGATGGAACGTGAGGGACGATTTTTTCCATGACAGGGAGTAGAACGTCTAAGGTGATAATGGCTTTCACATCGCCGTTGTAGACGATATACTGAATTTCCTCTGGCGTATATACCGGATTAATCGGGATAACAGTCACCCCAAGGCGCATCGCCCCATATAGGGAAATAATAAAATGTGGTGAATTACCGACAATTAAGGCGATATGGTCTCCTTTTTTTAATCCTAATTGGGATAAACCATTAGCAAATTTGGAAACAGCTTCGTTTAATTCTCCATATGTACAAGGTTTGTCTTGAAAATAGTAAGCCGTTTTATGAGAATACGTTTGAGCCGTTTTCTCCAACTGACTGGCTAAATTCATGAATACCCTCCCTTTCTAAAATGAATGAATAACCATTCATTACTTGTGTAAAATTTTCTAAATATATTATATAAAAAGAAAATTTTGTATTCAATAACCGCCAATAAAAAAAGAGCGGATCCTAAATCATAATATCCCGCTTTGCCACTGGATAAACGACGTACGACGTGAATTCCATTTTTCTCTACATATCCGTAATAATTTCTTTAATGGTGTTTTGATTTTTTTCCTATAATAATAGAAAGTTCATTAATAAATGAATAACAAATACGTTTCGTTTGGATCTAAATGCTTTAGGGTTTATTCTTCAATCACTAAATTGATTTACGATTCCTTGATTCAATAAACAGTATCTCTATATTTCCTCCTTTACATATGTATGGTTAAACCTTTTTCCGCTAACATAATCGGCCCTTCGTAAATGCTGCCTGCTTCTTTAAGTAGCTGTTGTATATCACCAAAATGTGGAAGATGGGTTAATACAAGTTGTTTCACTTGTGCTTCACGCGCCATCCTGCCGGCATCCGTACTCGTCATATGCCCTGCCTTAGCGCCGTTCATACCAGCATAAAAATTACACTCACAAAGTAGAACATCAGCCTCTTTCGCAAAAGAAGCAAGACGTGGGTGATAAGCGGTATCCGCCGTATACACGAGGACTTTCCCGGCTGCTTCTATTCGCATCGCGTAACATGGGACCGGATGGATTGTTTCACAAAACGTAATGGTAAACGGTCCGACGATAACTGGTTCATTTTCATTATAAGGAATCCCTTTAGTTAAGTCCTTGTAGGTAAGCTTTTGAAATTCCTGTACCTGTTTTGTATGTCCATAGATGGGAAGCGGCAACTTTGGTACGTTCCCTAGATGCTTTTGAATGAGGCAAGCGTGCTGTAAAACCCCAATGTCGGCTATATGGTCGGCATGATAATGGGAAAGAACAACCGCATCTAATTGTTCTGGTTGAACGTCTTCTGGCAAATGGGATAACACACCACTTCCACAGTCTACTAATAATTTAAATCCATCATGCTCTAATAAGTATCCAGAACTAGCTTCTTGTTTTTTCGGATACCCGCCCCAATGTCCGATAACGGTGGCTTTCATATCCATCCCCTCCTTATATCTTCCTTGTTCCTATAAATAGCGATTCCATTAATAAAGATACTACACGTTCCTGCTTCTATTGTAGCGAAAAGATTCAAACCTTTCCTTATTTTTACCTTTCGCGCATAATTTTTGTATTTTCAAAAAAATGATTGACCAACCTCACTCTGTTATAATACAATTTAATAAAAGATATACAGTTATATAACACCTTGTCCACTGGAGGTGAGTAGATTGATTAAAAACATTGTCGATTTTTTTAAAAACCTTCCCCCTAAGCATTGTGTTAAATGTGGAGAAAAAATAGAAGAACAACACGAATGTTACGGAAATACATGCGATCAATGTCTTAACGTGACCAATCTTAATTAATGCCGCTTCTATTCAGCATTCGCCATTCATGAGTCCTCATATAAAAAGGCTGCATTGTCATTCAAACAATACAGCCTTCTTTTTATTTTACCTTTAATGGGAATGACCAACGTGCAGAATCTCTTCTTTTTCAACCATGTCTTCTCCACTATGAACCATCGTCAAAACTTTGTAATGTCCTTCTTGTTCGAGTGTCACTGTTCCTTTATATTCACCGATCGCACTCATTTCACCATCTACTTTAGCTATTTCTTTGTTTGCTTCGTTTATAATGGTAAATTTCACTGTTGCGTTTTCAACCGGCTGACCGTCTTTGTTCACATGAACGGTCAATTCAATCGGTTTACCTACAGGATTCATTTCTGGTTCCATCCAATGAACAGACAACCCTTCTTCCATTTGGTCATGGTGTGCCATTTCGTTTGTTGGATTTCCTATGGTAATGGTTTGTTTTGGCATGTTATGCATCCCTCGCGCCGTTACGTGTGCTTGGACAACGAATACCCCGTCACGATCAAACGTGTACGGTGCCGTATACGTACCGTCCTCGTTATTTGTTCCTTCCACCATCGTACTCTCGTCTTTTTTTCCGTCTTCCCAAACTTCAAACATTACCTCATCGGCGTCGGCCACTTTTTCTTTATTTTGTGTAACAATCGCTTTTAGTTCAATTTCTTCATTTACATCCCCTTTTTCAGGAAGCTCAATGGTGACTTCGATGGGATGAATGTCCTTTGCATCTTCAGTTTCGTCGTTATTTGCAGAACATCCAAGAAGCAATCCACCTATAAGTAATAAGACAAATCCTAATTTCCAACCTTTCTTCATCACTTTTTCCTCCTCTATGTTTCTACAAGTTCACTATATCTTTTAGATGTGAAATCATTGTGAAGTTCTTTTCACAATTTTTTGTCCATCAATTGGTAGTGTATTCTATCAAGTACACTGTCTTTCTACATCATTGACAGTTGAAGTTGTGATTAAACGAGGAGAGTTTCACTTTACAAGGTAGATGGGTTGAAATTGTGAGGAAACTATGAAAAAATTATGGACAAATGATAACAATTTAACTAGGAGCCACCATAGCAACGTTCATTTCGCTATAATAGTTCTGAAATGATTCTAAATTTGGGGGATGAATATGAAAATTTCCAAACGAACAATTGGCTTATTTATCATCATCAGCACTATGCTTTTAACTGCTTGTAATTCCGAACTTGGAAACGGTGAACCAATTCAAGACTTTGAATTTACGAACCAAGATGGTAAACCATTTGGTTTGGCAGACTTAAAAGGTAAGGTTTGGATTGCTGACTTTATTTTTACTAATTGTGAAACGGTTTGTCCACCAATGACTTTTCATATGAGTGAATTACAAAAAATGGTCAAAGAAGAAGGACTAGAAAATGTCCATTTCGTTTCCTTTAGTGTCGATCCTGAAATAGATACCCCAGAGATTTTAAAAGAATACGCTAGTAAATTTGACGCCGATCTATCGAATTGGCATTTTTTAACAGGTTATTCTCAAGAAACAATCGAAAAGTTTGCTTATGAGCAATTTGAAACATATGTGAAAAAACCTCAAAACGATGACCAAGTCATTCACGGTACCCGTTTCTTTTTAATCAATGCAGACGGTGAGCTCGTCAAAGATTACAGCGGTAATGCTGATGTACCATTTGATGAAATTATTGACGACTTGAAAAAGCTCCAATAAATGTTAGCCCTTGGCACAAATTTGGCCAAGGGCTTTTTTTCTAGGATTATTTTTTCCATAAATTAAAAGTTTTTTCTCATAAAATTGAAGTTTTTTCTCATAAAATTGGATTTTTTTCTCATAATGCAGAAGGTTTGCTCGTAAGATTTGATTTTTCTCATAACAATCGGGGCACCTGGCTTTCTTCATCTGACGATTTGCTCATTAATGTAGCGGTTTTCTCTTATGATCGGAAATTTTCCCATAAGCTTGAAGTTTTTTCTCATAAACTTGAATTTTTTTCTCATAAACTTGGATTTTTTTCTCATAAACTTGGATTTTTTTCTCATAAATTAAGATTTTTTTCTCATAAAGCAGAAGGTTTGCTCATAAGATTTGATTATTTTTATAAAATCGAAATATTTTTTTATAAATCAGAAGGTTTTTCATCCATTAAAAGTTTAAACGAGAAGAAACGAATTCGTCTCTTCTCGCTTTAATTCTAGGATTTTAAATACGCTAACATTTCTTGTACCGCTTTTTCTCCTTGGTCGATACAATCCGGCAAGCCAATTCCTTCAAATGAACTGCCGGCAATAATGACACCAGGTAGCTGTTGTCGCAGTTGTTGTTTTAACTTTTCCACTCGCTTTTGATGTCCCACTACGTATTGAGGCATCGCCTGTTTCCAACGGGTCACAATCGTAAAGAGCGGCTTTGCGGTCAGATCCATTGTTCGTTTTAAATCATCTAGTACAATTTGGGTAATGTCTTCATCGGATAAATCAACGACCGCTTCATCTCCTGCTCGACCGACGTAACAACGAAGGAGGACTTTCCCATCAGGAGTCGTATGAGGCCATTTTTTATGCGTCCACGTACATGCGGTAATCGTATAATCGCTATTGCGTGAAACGACAAAACCAGTCCCATCTAGTTGTTTTTTAATCGCTTCTTTCGGAAACGCCATAGCGACTGTAGCCACCGATGTCGACGGCATATGTTTAAACTCTTGAACCGCTTCAAGTTCCGGTAAAAGAGTAGTCAAGGCGACATGCGGTACCGTTATTACGACACCATCGGCTTGCAGGACTTCCCCGTTATTTAACTCGATCTGATACGTGTTTCCATCTTTTTTTACGTTTGTTACCTTGATTCCTTTTTTCACGTTTACGTCGGTTAAATGCTGTTCAATCGCTTCCACGAATGATTGTAATCCGTTTTTAAATGTAAGGAAAATCCCTTTTTTCTCTTTCCCTTTTGAACGAGGTTTTGGCATCGTTTTTTTCATTCCTAAAATCAGGCTACGATGCTTCTTTTCCACTTCATAAAATTGTGGGAACGTACTTTGTAAACTTAATTGATCGATATCTCCCGCATAAATTCCTGATAACAGCGGTTCAATTAAGTTCTCGACGACTTCATTCCCTAGACGCCGACGGAAAAATTGCCCAAGCGATTGGTCCCCGGTTGCTTTTGAGCGAGGAATCACGACATCGAGAGCGGCTCGAAATTTTCCTGTCATAGAAAATAATCCGCTTGTCACAAAAGGTGTTATATGCGTCGGAATCCCCAACACCGCTCCCTCTGGAATCGGATGAAGTTGTTCATTCACTAGTACATACGACGTACCGGTTGCGTTATTGACTAATTGATCGGCCATTCCAACTTCTTGTGCCAAACGGCTCATACTTATTTTCCGCGCTAAAAAGGAATCCGGACCACGTTCTATAACAAAACCATCTTTACGAACGGTTTGAATTTTTCCTCCTAACTGGTAATTCGCTTCAATTAACGTAATTTCGTATGGGAGCTGTTGGTTTCGAATTTCTTTTTGTAAGTAATAAGCGGCAGTCAATCCAGTCATTCCACCGCCAATGATTGCAATGTGTTTTTTATTCACGTTCCATCGCCTTCTTTTTATCAACGTATTACTTGTTCATTCCAAGTGTTTTCATTACTACTGTAGCCATGGCGTCAATGAATTCCGGTGCCGTATTAGGCATTGGCGGTCGATAGTAGGAAACACCAAGTTCATCCGTTACCGCTTTACATTCAATGTCGTTATCGTACAACACTTCCAAATGATCAGAGACAAAGCCAACGGGTGCATAAACAAACGCTTTGTATCCATTTTCTTTATACAAAGTCCGAGTAATATCTTGTACATCTGGTCCTAACCATGGCTCTGGTGTATTTCCTGCACTTTGCCATGCAACCGCATAATCAGAAATGTTTGCCTTTTCCGTGATTAATTTCGCTGTTTCTTCTAATTGTTGTGGATATGGATCGCCTACCGTTAAGATTTTTTCCGGTAAGCTATGCGCTGATACAATTAATACGGCCTCATTTCGTTCCTCTTCTGGCATAGACGCGTATGTTTCTTTAATTTTTGTGACCCAGTAGTCAATAAATTTAGGCTCATCGTACCAGCTTTCAACCGAAGTAATCGTAGGTCCTCCTAATTTTTTGGCTGTTTCTTTTGCCCGGCCATTGTATGATTTGACGCTAAACGTTGAGAAATGTGGTGCTAACACGATCGATACGGCTTCTTCGATTCCATCTTTGTGCATTTTTTCCACCGCATCTTCAACAAACGGTTCAATATGTTTTAATCCTAAATACATTTTGAACTCAACGTCATTTTGTAATTCGTTTAATCGCTCTTCTAATTTTTGGGCTTGCTCGAGTGTAATTTTGGCTAATGGAGAAATGCCACCAATGGCATCATATCGTTCTCTTAATTCATCCAGCATTTCTTGAGACGGCTTTCTGCCATGACGAATATGCGTATAATACCGTTCTAAATCTTCCTCTTTATATGGTGTTCCGTAAGCCATTACGAGAAGTCCCATTTTCCTTCTTGCCATGTGAGTCACCTCTTACGCCTTCATTTTTTCGGCACTATATTCATGAATAAACGCAGTAAGTTTTTTCAATGTGGTCGGTTGAATTTGCGGGAATACCCCGTGTCCTAGGTTAAATATATGGCCTGGCTGTTCGATTCCTTGGTCAAGAATTTCTTTGACACGCTCTTCAATCACTTCCCAAGGGGCTAATAAAATAGCCGGATCTAAGTTACCTTGTACCGTTTTATGAATGCCCATTTGGCGTGCTTCACGAATAGATAATCTCCAATCCAAACCGACAACATCAATCGGTAAGTCATTCCATTCAAGAGCTAAATGACTAGCCCCAACTCCAAACATAATGAGCGGTACATTTTCTTCACGTAAAGCTGTGAAAATTTTCTCCATTGTCGGTTTAATAAAGTAACGATAATCTGGTACGTTCAGTGCCCCAACCCATGAATCAAAAATTTGAATGGCACTTGCCCCAGCGTGAATTTGCGCTTTCACGTATGTAATGGTCATATCAGCTAGTTTGTCCATAAGAGCAAACCACGCTTTTGGCTCTGCATACATAAATGCTTTCGTTTTGTTATAATTTTTCGATGGACCGCCTTCAATCATATAGCTAGCTAACGTAAACGGAGCTCCGGCAAATCCAATGAGGGGAACAGAAAGTTGTTCTTTTGTTAATATACGAATCGTATCCAGGACATAAGGAACATCTTTCTCCGGATGAATTTCTCCTAGTTTTTCTACATCTTGTAATGAACGGATTGGGTTATGGATAACCGGTCCCACCCCTGATTTAATTTCAACATCTACTCCAATAGCAGGTAATGGAGACATAATATCTTTATATAAAATCGCTGCATCCACATTATATTGTTCCACCGGTAAACGAGTTACGTACGCACATAGTTCCGGTTGATGAGTAATTTCAAATAAAGAATATTTCTCTTTTAACGCACGATACTCCGGTTGAGAGCGTCCAGCTTGTCGCATATACCAAACAGGCGTATATGGTACTTTCTCCCCACGAGCCGCCTGTAAAAATGTATCGTTAAACTTTCGTACCATAGCATAAATTCCACCTTTCCAAAAGAACATTTTCATTATATTGTACCATATCGTTCTTTGACCTTTTCATCATAACCTACTCTGTTATTACTGATTTCACTATAGTCCTTCCTGTGGAAAAAGGAAACTATTCGAGAGAAAATGTCATAAAATTGCCCTTTTTCATGTTGGATACCATTGAAGAATTTATCTATACCGGAAAAACTTACACGTACCATATATAAAGATATAATAAAAGTAAGGGAAAAGTTAAAAAATTATTATTGATAATATGTTAAAATGTCCGGGACTTTTATCATCCGCTTATAACCGAAAAGTATACAAATCCTTCAACATCTCACCGAAAAGTGGCCGCAACTACTACACTATTGCTATAAAACCCACTATAAGTGTCCCGAACACTCGATAAAATACCACAAAAGAGGTCGTTATTCATGAAAACATTTGCAGTTATTGACATCGGCTCAAATACCATTCGCTTAGTTATTTACGAACTTTCAACTTACAGGTCCTTTAAAGAAATCGAAAACGTAAAAATTGCTGCACGTCTGCGTAATTATTTATCCAACGATGGCTATTTTTCAACAGAAGGAATGACTCAACTAGTTGAAACATTATCCATTTTCAAAGAGATCATTCACAATCATCAAGTAGATGAGTTAAAAGTCATCGCTACCGCTACTATTCGACAAGCTAAAAATCAACAGAGAATAATAGATACAGTACGGAACGAAACAGGTTTCACGATTCAAGTATTAACCGAATACGAAGAAGCGTATTATGGGTACTTGTCGGTTGTGAACTCCACTTCCATCCAAAACGGGATAGCCATTGATATCGGTGGTGGGAGTACAGAAATTACGTTATTCCAAGACCGAAAGTTCATTCAGTATCACAGTTTTCCATTCGGGGCATTGTCTCTCGCCAATGATTTTATCGAAGGACAAGTCCCAACGAAAGAAGAAATTCACCAATTAAAAACCTTCATTACCAATGAATTAACCACACACGATTGGATTCGCTCCACATTCGTTCCAATTGTCGGAATTGGTGGGAGTGCCCGCAACATGGTTCAAATTGACCAAGCGATAAAATCTTATCCAATCGCAAGTGTGCATCAATATGAACTCACTCAGCGAGACATTTCCCACATGATTGATTACCTAAGTTCCTTATCGTTTGATTCATTACAAAAAGTTGAAGGACTATCAAAAGACCGTGCCGATACGATCGTTCCAGCCCTTATCGTGTTTCTTGTGCTAATGGAAATATCCAATGCTCCATCTTTTATTTTAAGTCGTAAAGGACTTCGAGAAGGATTAATGTACGATCAAATGACGAAAACATTCGATCCCCCTCTTCTTCCAAAGGTTGTCGAAGAAAGCTTTTTCGAGCTCGCTAACGACTTTCAAATCGATATAAAACACGCCGTCTATACAACCAATTTGTGCACGAAAATGTTTTATTTCCTACAACCTTATATCCCTTTTTCCTTAACGGACGACGACCTTTTATTATTACGACGAGCATCTTATACGTTTCATCTAGGGGAATATATTGATTCAGAATCTAGCAGTCAACATACGTTTTATGTATTGGCCAATCGAACCATTAATGGTCTTTCCCATAAAGAAAAAATTGAGCTAGCGCTTCTATCATCATATAAAAGTAATCGTATATTTAAACAATACGTTACTCCATTTAGGAATTGGTTTTCAAAAGAAGAGTTGAAAAAAATCCGTTTTTTAGGATCGCTTCTTAAATTTACTTATAGTTTTAATTACACAAAACGCCAAATAGTAAAAGACATATCCGTTACCCGTGGAAATGACGGTTTACATGTAAATCTATATTGCCAAAAAAATTGGATAGGGGAATACGAACAGATTGAAAAACAAAAGAAGCATCTAGAAAAAAATTTAAAAACAACTATCATTTTAACATTTGCAAAAGAACATACTTAAACTACAAGCATAAAAGGGGACGTTTCTATGAGGACACCATTAGATCATCCGAAATACTACAACAACCGTGAATTAAGTTGGTTAGCGTTTAACGAACGAGTCCTGGAAGAAGCATTAGATGAACGTAATCCATTATTAGAGAGATTAAAATTTTTATCCATTTTTTCATCTAATTTAGACGAATTTTTTATGGTTCGAGTAGCCGGACTAAAAGACCAAGTCAAAGCTGGTTTTAATAAACCTGAAAATAAAGCTGGTCTCACTCCAAAACAACAGCTAGAAAAAATTTCAATTAAAACTCATGAATTAATTATTAAGCAGTACGAGGCCTTTAATCAGATTATCTTACCTCAATTAAAAGAGGAAAACATCGAATTTTTATCGTTGGACGAGCTCGATGAACGCCAACTAACGTTTTTAGAAAAATATTACACGAATCAAGTCTTTCCTGTTTTAACTCCGATGGCGATCGATGCCTATCGACCGTTTCCCATGCTCTTGAATAAAAGCTTAAATTTAGCTGTTATGTTAGAGGACGAGGATGAATTCGAGGGACAACGGTTAAAATTGGCCATTGTTCAAGTACCCGCTGTCCTACAACGGTTTATTCGGGTTCCTTCCAAAAATGACATTTATCAATACGTTCTTCTAGAAGATGTGATTACCTACTTTATCGACAAACTGTTTCACGGCTATCATGTACATACCGTGACTCAATTCCGTATTACAAGAAATGCCGATTTAACGATTCATGAAGAAGGAGCACGTGATTTATTAAAAGAAATTGAAAAAGAGCTTAAGAAACGGAAATGGGGAGCGGCCATACGTCTCGAAGTGAGTGAAAAAGGACTTGATTGGCGAACTCTTTCCTTTTTAAAAAACGAATTAGAAATTTATGAAAAGGACGTTTATGTTATTCAAGGTCCGCTTGATTTAACGTATTTGTTTAGCTTTTACAAAGACCTAATCTCGTTGAAGGATCACTTAGTGTTTGAGACGATGATTCCGCAACCACCTAAAGATTTAATTGGTTATGAAGACATATTTGTAGCGGCCCTTGAAAAAGATATTTTACTCCATCACCCGTACGAATCGTTCCAACCTGTTATTGACTTTGTATCCGATGCGGCAGATGATCCGAATGTATTAGCAATTAAACAAACGCTATATCGGGTAAGTGGGGACTCCCCAATCATAAACGCGTTAAAGCGTGCAGTAGAAAATGGAAAGCAAGTCACCGTATTAGTCGAATTAAAGGCGCGTTTTGATGAGGAAAAAAATGTGCAATGGGCAAAAGAATTAGAAAAAGCAGGCTGCCACGTAATTTACGGAATGACTTATCTAAAAACTCACAGTAAAATTACGCTTGTTGTCAGAAGAAGGAACGGAAAAATTGAACGTTTTGTCCATTTAGGTACGGGAAATTACAACGATCAAACTGCCAAATTGTATACTGATTATGGATTGATTACGTCAAACGAGAAAATTGGTGAAGATGCGACTCATTTCTTTAATTACCTTAGCGGATATTTAGAAAAACCAAATTTTCACTATCTTTCAGTCGCTCCATACGACATACGCTCACATCTTATATCGCTTATTGAACGTGAAATAAAATACCAAAAGCAACATGGGGACGGTCGTATTATTGCGAAAATGAATTCCTTAACCGATAAAGAACTCATTATGAAGCTGTATGAAGCCTCCATCGCTGGTGTACAAATCGACTTAATTGTTCGTGGCATTTGTTGCTTAAAGCCGCAAATTAAGGAGGTTAGTGAAAATATTTGCGTTCGTAGCATCGTCGGGCGCTTCTTAGAGCATAGCCGTGTCTATTATTTCCTTAACAATGGCAAAGAAGACGTCTTCCTCTCCTCTGCTGATATGATGACTCGGAATATGGAAAAACGGGTCGAAATCATGTGGCCGATCTTTGATGAAGGATTAAAAAAACGGTTAATAAAAAATTTAGAGATTGAACTTGCCGACAATTCGAAGGCAAGAGAACAAGATGAAACTGGGAAATACCATTACGTACCACGCCATGAGAGGGAACCACTAATAGAAAGTCAAAGAGTATTTATGGAAATGTCTTATATGGTGAAAGAAGACGAGGAATAAGCGCTCACCGGCTCCTTGAATAAATCTAATGGGGTTTTCGCTTTCATACGAAAACCGCCAATGTATATAACAATGGCGGTTTTTTCTTATCATTTATGAAGTTGTTGCACCCAACGAATTCGGTATGCATTCATTGCCGTTTCCCCCAAATGATCGAGCAACTGTTTATTCGCTACTGCCCCAACGATCGCTCCAAAGCCAGGAACCAATTGCAGGAGTTTGACAAAATCTATATAGTCCCGATATTCTTGTTGAAATACATACCAATCCACATCGGTAATTTCCTCTTTTTTCTCTTCCCACTCTTCAATCATTTGCAATGTTCTTGCCCGATGTTCTTGACTCGAAAAGGCTAGTTGAAACACGTACAGAAGAAATAGCCGTTCTTTTTGATCTCTCGTGTCAAATCCATAAAGGGCCGCCGTTTCGAACAAAAATTTCATTTTAATCGAGAGCAGCAGTGGAAAATCGGACAAACCTAACAAAATGCCCCCTGCACCTGTACCCGCTCCCTCAACGATTGCTAATTTTTTATACTTTTCTTTCGCTACCAGCACTTTCTGTTCTCGTTCAGCAAACGACACGGGCTCATGAAACGGCTTTGTTACATATTCATTTCCTAATAGTACCACTTGGACCATTTTTTTAATACTCTCAGTAATGAATTCGTGAACACGATTAGGGATGAATTCGTTCACCTTTTTTTGTGTCTTCTTCGAAAATCGTTCGAACGTCGTCGGTCGTTTTAAAAGTTTGTAACGCCACCGGCTCACTTCCGACTGTAGATGTTCCCACTCATTCATGCAGCATTCATCACCTATCCTCTTGTTTTTTCACATGCTTTTTCGCAAAAACCTTAACAAACATCCAAATCAACACGGTTTGCCCAATAAGGACCAACCCACTAACCGCATATGCACCAGTCGCCACTAAAACAAGCACGAATACGATGAGTTGAATCAGTAATATCGTACGTAGCAACCGTAAATAAGAGTAAATATGAACGGTCGATTGAACTGGGTATATAAATGTCCATAATACTTGGCGGTGATACCTCCATAACGGAAGAAGCTGCAACCCGGTCATATACATAAACAGGACAGCAACAATCATTTGTCCGAACACCATATCACGGAATAACCATATTAAAAAACTACCTATGGCTGTCAACCGCACAACTAAATAAAAATATTCATTGTTCCGAAGAAACATCCGAATAAATAAAAAATCGTACGTTTTTGAAGTCGAAAAAGGGACATTGCGAAGAAAGAAATCAGCCCACTTCCGACGTTTATTTTGTCCTTTTAACTTTGGTACATCGGTAAATAAATTGGCGAATCGGTAAAAGGACATTTTTCTCTTTTCTTCTCGTTGTATAAGTCGTTCCCATTGTAATGGCAATTTCGTAGTACTTTTTTGAAAATACCAACCGTACAACAGGAATATGAGAATAACGCCTATCACCATTAAAGACTTGTGCAGCAAAACATAAATGAATATTCCATTTATCAAATAGCGAACAATGGAATCGATCCACACATGCGTATGGTTCGGTAACTTTAATACGTTCCAATGAACAAAAAGGTTCCATCCTTTAATGAATAACAAGACGATTAAAATACCGATAAAATGACCGATAGAAACAGTTGCTATTTGCTTGTACATTGGAAGCACAAACAGCCATAGAAAAAATAAAATATACGACTGAATGATGAAGCTCCATTGAATACTTTTCAAATAATATGGACGCATTTTGTTTTCAGCAGGAAGTAAAAACACTTGATCTGCCGGCTCAAATAACGTGTATATCGGGCTATACGTTAAACCCGTTGCCAACACAATGGCCAAAACGACAATAACAGGAAAGTTCTCATCTAACGTTTCCGTCCATTGTTGGTAGGAAAACAGTAGTCCACCGAACAAAATGAAGACAACTAAAACGAGATGGTCATTGAACATGTAGCGACCATATTTCCGAATTTCGGACCAAACGTATTGCACCCGTTTCGACCATAGTTCACTCCACATGCTTATCGCCATCTTCCTTCGTTAATTGGATATAGAGGTCATCTAATGTTGCATTGGGCATGCCAAACTGTTCCTGCAATTCGTTTAACGTCCCTTTTGCTCGAATGGTTCCGTTATGTAAAATCACAAACGAATCACAATGTTTCTCAGCAGTTGCTAAAATATGTGTGGACATTAAAATTCCTGTCCCATCTTTTTTGGCCTCTTGAAGAAATTGAAGCAATGATTGAATGCCTAAAGGATCTAAACCAACGAAAGGCTCATCAATAATATATAATGAAGGTCGTACTAAAAAGGCCGCCATAATCATTGCTTTTTGCTTCATTCCTTTTGAAAAATGAGCAGGAAACCAACGTAGTCGCTTCTCCATATGAAACGCTTTCGCTAATGGCATCACCCGAGACTCAAACACTTTCTCATCGATTCCGTATGCCATCGCCGTTAGCTTTAAATGCTCTTCTAATGTTAGTTCATCATATAAAATTGGTGTTTCCGGTATATAGGCAAACTGTTGACGATATTCGTCAGGTTGATCCTCGAGTGAACGACCATTAATCGTAATCAATCCTTGATGAGGACGCATTAAGCCGATAATATGTTTGATCGTCGTACTTTTACCAGCACCGTTTAATCCAATTAACCCAACCATTTCGCCTCGCTTTACTTCAAACGAAATATTTTTTAACACAGGTTTGGCGGAATATCCTCCCGTCAACTGTTGAACGGAAAGTAACGTCATAACTACTTCTCCTTCTTTTCAGGTAAGTTGATTTTATTGTATCAGATGGAGAACAAATTTTCATTTTCACACAATTTTCCTGAATGACTTATTCATAAATGGTAATCATAATGAGTGAAGGGGTTCACCTTAATAAACAAACGGGGTGGTTGTTAAAGACCAATTACAACACATGTAATTCGGCCCTGTTCATGATGGGCGTTTTACATGGAGAATGACATTAAATGTAAAAAAGCAGTACCATACTCGATAAGGGGATGGTTAGCTTGAACATCGTCATAAGCTCCAACTTTTTCTTATAACACTTCTTAAAAAATGAGGTGTTTATCAAAGAGACGGATAAAACAACCCATCATTTTTAGCAACCCCTTCATGGGGAGGATTCTACTTGAGGATCCTCCCCTTTATATGTGTACGCCTAGAAATTCTTTCCGACTTTTCGTATTATTAAAATTAACCAATATTAAATGAAAGGAGCTTATGATCATGCAAGATTGTATTTTTTGTAAAATCGTACAAGGGGATATCCCAGCGGCGAAAGTGTACGAGGACGACCACGTATTAGCTTTTCTCGACATAAGCCAAGTAACAAAAGGTCATACACTTGTCATTCCAAAAGTACATAAACAAAATGTGTATGAATTAACACCAGAAATTGCCCAACATCTTTTCAAAGTCGTACCAAAAATCGCCAATGCTATTAAAGAAACGTATCATCCTATCGGCATGAACTTATTAAATAATAATGGTGAAGAAGCGGGACAATCCGTCTTCCATTTCCATCTTCATTTAATCCCACGTTATGGTAAAGGGGATGGCTTTGGTGCTGTTTGGAAAACAAATAACCATGCGTATACGCCTGATGACTTACAAGCCATCGCTTCTTCTATTGCTAACCACATAGGTAAAGAATAAAAAAACAGGTGATTCAATGGAATCACCTGTTATTTATGAAAATTTCTTTCTGTTTAAAACAGGTTATGGTATAATGTCCGTAACATTCCCGCTACTGGTCCAAATGATACAGTAGGGGAATTGAGAAGAGTTTAGAAAAGAAGAGGAGAGATGAGGAATGAAAACGAAGACACTTGTCATTTTATCCCTATTTGTAGGCATTGGTGCTGTATTGCACACCATTGTTCCGGGAATTTTTTTAGGAATGAAACCGGACATGATGCTTACGATGATGTTTTTAGGAATTTTGATGTTTCCTAAACCGAACCATATTTTCTTACTCGGAATTGTAACAGGGCTAATTTCAGGAATTACGTCCACTTTTCCAGGAGGCTTTCTTCCTAACGTCGTCGATAAAATGTTAACGGCTTTCATCGTATATAGTTTATTTGTCCTTATTCGACGCATGGTAAGTCCATATATCGGAGCCCTCATTTTAACAGCTATTGGTACGTTAATTTCTGGTTCCATCTTTTTATCCACAGCAGCACTGATTGTTGGATTACCTGGACCATTTGTTGGATTATTTGTTTCTGTTGTTTTACCGGCAGCCGTCGTAAATACATTAGCCATGATGATTATTTTCCCAATTGTTCAATCAATATTCAAAAGAACTCACATAATCGAACAAGTGTAAATACAAAACTAGAACCCTACTGCTTTGTAGGGTTCTTTTTTATTGATGGCTCTGTTAAATGATACTGTTGATATTTATTCATTACGTTTGTGGCGGACGCTTTCCGCGGGCAAGCCGCTAGCCGCTTCCCTCGCTACGCTCAAGTATGGGTCTTGCGGCTTCTTGTTCCCGCTGGAGTCGCCGCCGTGTGAACAACTTGCTAAAAATCAACAATAAAATATAACAGAGCCTTATTGATTAATGAATAGCAACAGCCAACCGACTAACATCATGATAGCTCCGCCCCCGGCTAAAACTAACGCCCGCTTTTTCAATATATTTTTTGGTGGATACATACCTGGCCGATAACTAGCTATTACATAATGGATTGTACCAAAAAATAAGATGGCGCTAACGGCGAAAAAACCAAAGATGATTCCACCCATTCCGTCACTCCTCTTCTGATTCGCTCTTATTTAAAAATATGCTAAGGTTGTTTCTGTTATGAAAAAGGAAAAATTCGTTCCATTGGTAAAATAAAAAAGGAATTTTCAAAAAATTGTCGAAATATTTTAACCGATTCTCCTTCTACACATATGGAAATAAAAAATGAGGTGAACAAGATGAACATGAAATGGTTGACATATGGTATTCTTTTTGGTGGTGCGGTTGGAGCTATTACCGCGTTATTTTCAGCTCCTTCATCAGGTGAAGAATTACGCAAACAAATTCGTGAACAAAAAGATGAATGGTGCAGATGGCTTCAAGAACTAAATATACATCTTCACAATCTTCAAACCTCCGTTCAACATACGACGAAAGAAGGAAAAGAAGTCTTATCAGAACTTATCACTGACTTGAAACAATCCTTCCACCAGTGGCGCCATGAAATGAAGCCACACGAAAATCTCTTAAAACAGGAAATTGCAGAAATTCACAAAGCCCTTACTGAGCTTGAACAAAAATTAAATCATTCTTAATAATATATGAATAAAAATTTAATCCACCTAATCACAAAGGTAGAGTCCCTTCCTTTCATTCAAACTTATATAACCTTTGAAACCAATGTTCTATCCTTTTTGTCTATTATTCTAAAAATTTTGTTAATTTTATCTTTATTCTTGGTTGTTTTATTGGCATAATATTAAGTAAGAAACTATTTTGATGGAGTAGGTGACGTTGAATGGAAAATCAAGAGTTTTCTATGAAAGAGGCGATGCTATTCAGTCAACGAATTGCTCAGCTTAGTAAAGCATTATGGAAGGCCGTTGAGAAGGATTGGCAACAGTGGATTAAACCGTTTAACTTAAATATTAACGAGCACCACATATTGTGGATTGCCTACCACTTAAAAGGAGCTTCGATATCCGATGTAGCGAAATTCGGTGTCATGCACGTTTCCACTGCTTTTAACTTCTCTAAAAAACTAGAGGAGCGTGGATTGTTAAAATTCTCCAAAAAAGAAAATGATAAGCGAAATACGTATATTGAATTAACGGAACAAGGAGAAGAAATTTTATTAAAATTAATGGAGAATTACCAACCAAAAAATTTCTTGGCTTTTAAAGGAGCACTTCCGTTAAAAAATTTATACGGTAAATTTCCAGAAATTTTAGAAATGATGGCCATTATTCGGAACATATATGGTGAAGATTTTATGAAAATTTTTGAACGATCCTTTCATAATATCGAGTGTGATTTCGTTGAAGAAGATGGAAAAATCGTCAAAATCAGTCCTGATACAAAAGAACCGGTCTAATTATTCTCGAATATTTCTTTTAAAATCATTCATTAATTCCACATATAACCGTTGTTTAATACAAGCGTCGATTACTTCTTCTGGAGACAATCGCGGATGAAGTCGTTGTTGAAATTCACGAAAAAGCGGGGTATGAAATACAAATCCTTCCGCTTTTTGTTCTTCTCTTTTTTTGCTCAATTCTTCGCAAAGTTTATAAAATTGTTCGACTTCATCCCGACTTAAATTTTTTTCAATGACTAGCCGATCAAATTCATACCCTTCCGGACGCACCATTTTTAATAAAAGTTGTTGATGGTATTCCAGTTTTTCTAACCGTTCGAGCCATTTATTCATTACTACTCACCTTTTATTTTTTCCTTACTTACATGTTCGCTATCTACCGACGATTTCCTTTCACTTTACTCCTCCTATTTTACAAAATCCTATGATATTGTAAACGAAATATTGATCATTCTTCCAATTTCCCCCTGTCATGTCCATGCTTTACAGTACAAAATAAAAAAACCTATTGATTTTTTCCGACAAAGGGCGTAAATTATGTACAGCAGATGGAAATTCATATATCTATCCCTTCTACCGGAGGAGAATTTTTAATGCATTGTTGGAAGACCATTAACTTGGAACGTCAATTTGGTTTTCATCGAATCTTTATAATTTCTTTATTGATTATGTGTTTAGTATTTTCTTTTATGTTCGTACCGTTGCATTCTATTCATTCAGAACCGTTATATGACCGGCATTTTCTCATCTTTTTATCCGTTTTAATTAGTATTTATCCGGTTCATAAACTATTACACTATTTACCAATTGTTCGTTACACAAAAAAGATAAAGTGCCAATATCGGTTCATGTATAAATTCATTCCTTTATTGATGATAAGAGTAAAGGAACCAATTCCGAAAAGACGATTTGCATTCGCCTTGTTATTTCCATTTTTAGTCTTAACACCTGTATTTATTTTAGGTAGCCATTTTTTTCCACATTACGTTCATTATTTTACGATGATGCTGGCGTTTCATACGGGTATTTGTGTAACAGACTTTATTTATATTAAATCCATTTGGCGTTCACCAAAAGAAGCATTAATTGAAGAAAATAATGAAGGGTACGAAATATTAATACAACAATCTCCCCCCGTTTCTTGATAAACGGGGGTTTCCTATTTTCCTTATTCTGCCTACTATCTTTTTTTACGAAAATTTGGTATCGTATTTCATAAGGTGATATTGGGGAGGGGTTACCACATGATCTCCGTATTTATTGTGTTTGCTGTTTTTATATTGTACTATACGAATCTACTAACGAACGCCTTATGTGTTCAACGTGAAATACCTGAGGAAAAACAACCGAAAGTGTTTCGAATAATCAACGTTCTTGTTACCATTCTCCTCATTTCTTCCTATATCGAGTTATTATATACATAACGATGGTTTTTAATGGACATTCAACATAAAAATTAGCTGACCCATCATCGTCAGCCAATTTTTCATGTAATTACTTTTTTCGTATATCGGATTATTATATTAATATACCCACGATGCTCCTATAATGATTAACAAAATAAACAGCACAACAATCAACACAATTCCCCCTGCATATGGTGCACCAGACATGAATGTTCCTCCTTTCTAAAAAATGAGGCATAAGGTTATTTCCTTATGCCAACTCATTTTATGCCCATTCACTCGTTCAATCCTTTAAGAAGGATGGTTCCTCTTCGAACAATAGAAAAAGGGGGTTACTTTAGTACAACCAAGCTGCTCCAACGATAATGAGCAAGATGAATAACACAACAATTAACGCGAAACCGCCGCCATATCCACTCAATATTTCCACCTCCTTAAAGTAGGCTACTATATACTATTCATAGACCTCGTATGACGTTTAGGCACGTTACACAAGTGGGTTAATTTTCTTTTAGGCAACCTTTGTATATATGCAATTAACTATAGATGTTAGCACCAAGCGGCCCCAACAATAATTAACAAAATAAACAAAACGACGATTAAGGCAAAGCCAGCATGATATCCAGTACCCATTCAAATTACCTCCTTTTTTCTTTTCGTTTCATCCTATGCGGCATTTGTCTGTTTTGGGTGAATCAATCGCCCAATTTTTAGGAAAAGTTTGCATCAAACATTTGATTCCGGTGATATTTGTGATATAGTAAAATTTGTGGATTTTCTTACTTTTGAAACTTAAACTAGGGAGTTGTTTATGATGAAGAAGTGGTTGCTGTCTATGTCTTTAGCAGTAGGGGTCATCGGCTTAGCTGCATGTAACAATGATGCAGAAGTCGTTGTAAAAACAGATGCTGGAGACATTACTAAAGAAGAATTATACGAAGCGATGAAAGATAAATATGGGGATGAAATGATTCAACAACTTGTGATTGAAAAAGTTCTTTCGAAAAAATACGAAGTAACTGAAGAAGAACTAGATAAAAAAATCAATGAAATTAAAGAACAACTTGGTGCAAATTTTGAATTAGCACTTCAACAATATGGCTACGACAGTGAAGAAGACTTACGAGAAACGTTTAAAGTAGCAATTCTACAAGAGAAAGCTGCGATGGAAGAAATTGATGTTACCGAGGAAGAACTCAAAGAGTACTATGACAACTGGATGCCTGAAATTAAAGCGCGCCACATTTTAGTGGATAATGAAGAAACAGCGAAAGAAGTTAAAAAGAAGTTGGGAGAAGGAGCAAAATTTGAAGACTTAGCGGCTGAATACTCTACTGATCCAGGTTCTGCTCAAAACGGTGGCGACCTCGGTTGGTTCGGTCAGGGAGAAATGGTACCTGAATTTGAAGAAGCTGCCTATAGCTTAGATGTTAATGAAGTTAGTGAGCCAGTAGAGTCTTCGTTTGGCTGGCACATTATTCAAGTGACGGACAAAAAAGAAAAGAAATCGTTTGAAGAAATGAAGGACGAGCTTGAGTATGAGTTAAAGCTCTCCAAAATTGATGGAACAGTTGTTCAAGAAGCGATGAAGCGTGAACTAAAAGCAGCTGGACTTAACATTGAGGATCCAGACTTAAAAGATGCATTTGATATCTATTTAAAAGATGATAATAAACAAGAAGATAATAAAAAAGAAAATGATAAACAAAAAGATAATAAACAAGAAGAATAATTTTTAGATCATTAGAGCTGACTTCCATTCAGGAAATCAGCTCTTTTTAATAGATGTTTTTAAACACCTTCTGATTTTAATTTTCGTCTTTTTTCTTTTTCATTGGATAGCCTGTCCATATAAATTTTCCCTTCTTTTTCAATCCATTCCATTTCCTCTTTTCGTTCCTCACGTGCCGTTTTTATGGCCATAAACGCACTTACTACAATTCCTGCTACGACGAAATACATCCATAATGGCAATGTCATAAACAAACTCCTTTCTTTTAAATAGCATGGACTTGTTACCACCTTATGAAAGAAAAGATAAAAAAATACCTTCCAATATGGAAGGTATGCTTATTTATGAAACGTTGGTTTATAAAAACTACGATTGTCTAGTGCAAAAATCCGTTCCGTAAATTCCCCAGGCTTTGTCCGTTCAAGAGCTCGGTCAAGCATGTTCATTTTCGCATCTAAGTTATCAATATAATGTAAAATTTCCGCTTCTTTGATTAATGGAGGTTTGGGACTACCCCATTCTAACTTTCCGTGATGTGAAAGAACCATATGTTGAAGAACAATTACTTCTTCTCCTTGAATACCTAATTCTTCGGCAGCTTTCCCAATTTCATTTACCATAATGGTGATATGCCCAAGTAAATTCCCTTCAACAGTGTAAGTAGTAGACACAGGTCCTGAAAGTTCGACGACCTTTCCTAAATCATGAAGAATAATACCTGCGTACAACAGATCTTTATCTAATGTTGGATATAATTGGGCGATTGCTTTTGCTAAATCAAGCATAGAGACGACGTGATAAGCAAGCCCTGAAATAAATTCATGATGATTTTTCGTAGCAGCCGGGTATTCGAAAAATGACGCTTGATACTTTTTTAATAAATGGCGCGTAATCCGCTGAATATTTGGATTTTGCATATCAAAAATATATTGTGTAATTTTTGACATCATTTCTTCTTTACTTAACGGTGCAGTTTCTAAAAAATCACTAATTTGAACTCCTTCTTCCGGTTGAACGGGCCTAATATGCCGAATTTTTAACTGGAGACGACCACGATAATTTTGCACTTCTCCAATTATTTTTACCATTTGTTGGGCTTGATACGTCTTTTCGTCTTCTTCCGATGCATCCCATAGCTTTGCTTCCATTTCCCCACTTTTATCTTGTAAATGTAAAGTTAAAAATGGCTTCCCATTACTAGCAATTCCTTTTGTCGCCGACTTAATTAATAAAAATAAGTCGACCGTTTCCCCCGCTTGGTAATGTAAAATTCCTTTACTCATATGAAACCTCCGCTCTTTCCTCTCTCTCCCTACATTATACCAAATCCCTATTTATGTGGTTATTATGAATGAGTCGAAATGATGTTGGCCTCTTTTTTTCGCCACAGCAACAGGGATCCAAAACCGACAAGCATAATCAATGCTCCAAATACATAAGGAATATGGATATTCCATTCAAATAGCGTTCCCGCTAAAAGTGGGCCAATCACATTTCCTAAGCTCATAAACGAGTTGTTTAGTCCCATTACTAATCCTTGTTGTTGACCTGCTTTTTTCGAAATATAGGCATTTAATGATGGGCGTAAAAAGGCGTTTCCTACATAAAAAATGGACGTTGTTACTAACACGGTGAAAAAGTCAATCGCCATAATCATTAGTAAAAAGCCAAACGCACTTAAAAGGAAAGAACCTTTAACAACTTTTTCTTCTCCGAAACGTTGTGTTAATTTTCCGACGCCTACTCCTTGAATGACTGTTCCAATCAAACCAATCACAAGAATAACCAATCCTACATCTTTCGGTCCAAAACCATAACGTGTATACGTATAATAGCCAAAAATGGATTGGAAGTTTGCTAACCCAAAACTCATGAAAAAGACGAGAATGAACAGAAGTCCAACAGAGCTTTTAAGTGCTTGTCGAATCAACGTCCATTGTCCTTGACGCATAGAATGGTGACAATCTCCTTCCGAACGCTTTTCTTTCGGATACGACTCTGGTAGCACGAAGAAGGAAACAACGCCTGCAATACCTCCTGCAATACCGGCAACGATAAACGGTACGGATAAATCCCATTCAGCTAAAAATCCCCCTATCCCGGGACCGATAACAAATCCGAGTCCCATAGCAGCTCCTAATACCCCCATTCCTTGTCCTCTTTTTTCCTCGCTCGTCACATCGGAAACGTACGCCATGGCCGTTGGCATAAGAGCGGAACCAAATAAACCGGCAATAATTCTTGAAATAAATAGCATCCAAACATCCAATGCAAAGGCAAACAAAAATTCAGCGATCGCAAATCCGAATAAGCCAATCGTAATTAATGGCTTTCGACCAATTCGGTCCGACCATTTCCCCCAAATCGGAGCAAAGATAAATTGCATAAACGAATAAACAGCGACGAGGGCACCGAGCACTTGGGCATTAGCCCCAAATTTTTCAACATAATACGGTAGGATAGGAATCACAAGCCCAATTCCGACCATGATGATAAACAAATTCATACTTAATAAAAGCAAGGCCCCTCGATTCGTTGATGATGCATTTCCTTCTTTCATGGTTGTAATTCCTTTCATGATAGAATTGTAAAAATTTCAACTGTCTTTTATATGCTAGCATTTACCACTTTTTATTTTAACGGAAAATTAATTTTCAAAAAATAACACCCATTGATTCCTTATTTTACAAACTCGAATAACAATTAAGTTTAGGACCACTTTCGGACAATTTCTTACTTATATCCTTTCTCGTTCTAAACACTTTGCAAATAGTCTAAGACATGTTTTTATTCGAAAATCAAAACCAAATCCTAAACCTTAATTAATTTGTCACTTGCATAGGAGCTGCCGGTAATGAAACAATTTCCATTTCTTTGAACATATTTCGGACATACTCATGACAAGTAAAATATAGTATTTGCGTATGACCACTCATTTTTTTCAATAAATGAACGACGTTCAGGAATCGTTCTTCATCAAAATTAACAAAGCTGTCATCAATAATAATCGGAAAGCGCATGTCTTGACTTACATGTAAAACTAAAGCAAAGCGTAACGCAACATATAATTGTTCCGACGTTCCTTGACTTAATTCATTTGGTGAAAAAATGAGTTTGTCGTTCCGTTCCACACGCAACTGTCCTTGTTCATTAAGAAATATTCGCTCGTACTGTCCATTCGTCAATAAGGTAAATATCTCATTCGCTAGCTCCACCACTTTTGGCAATCGCTCTCTCTTTAACCGCTCCATCGTTTCAGTAAGGATGTGCTGGGCAATCGCCAAACGAGCCCACTCTTTTGCTTTTTGTTGGAAATCGGACTGCAGCTCATAAAATTCATGGAGTATATCCGTATAGGTTCCTCCCTCCTCAAGTCGTTCAATGGTATACGTACATTGGATTAGGTTTTCTTGAAGAGTTTGAATTCGTTTTTCTTGCGCGGTGATGTCTTGTTCCAACGTTTTCACGTACTCATTTACATCGTGAATACCTTGTTGCTCCACTAAGTCCTCGTACCAATCGAGAATGTATGGATGATCCAATTGCTTTTGTAAAAGGGACAGTTTATCTTCCCATTCCGTTTTTTGTAAAAATAATTGGTGATGTTGACGAAACTCTTCATCATCTCTTGCGCTAGCTTGTTTCAATAATCCATCGATTTCATGTTGTATCAATTGAAGTTCTTTTTCAGCATGGACTTTCTCGTCTTTTAGTTCTTCTAGTTTCATGGAGTATTCCCGATAATAAAATTGCTTTTCTTCTTCTTGTTTTAAGCACTCTTTTAAATAGACGATGTTTTCTTCAATGGAACGATACGGTTGTTCTAGGCGTGCTAGAAGGTCTTTCAACTTTTCTATAAAGGTATCGACACACTGCTTTGCTTCTTCTATCCGTTGTTGCAAACGTTTGATTCGATGTTGGGTGATGCTCCATTGCTCTAATAAACGAACGATTTCTTCTAATCGACGCCAATCTGTATCGGAAGGTAGTTGCAAAATCGAAATGATTTCTTGTAACTTTGTTTTATTGAGCATCCATTGTTGTTCCCATTTTTCAAATTGCTGAATGACGCCATCATAGCGACGCTGCTGTTCCAGTAGTCGTTGCCGATAAAGGTTCCACTCGGCACGTCGTTTTTCCTCTTCTTGGAGTTGTTGAAAAAGGCTCACCTCATCTTTTGTGCTTTCTTGTTGATCTCGGAAGCGAACCCATTTTTTTCTTAGTTCTTTCCGCTCAACTTCCACCTTTCGCAGTTGTGTCATGTGTTGAAGGACGAAAAATCCAACCACAACTGCACCAACTATCGATAAAAGGGTACCAATCCATTGCGAGGAAACAGCAAAATACCCTGCAAGGCCGAAAAGAAACAAGCCGAAAAATCCATTTCGAACAAGCGACTGTTGTATTTGCTGTTTCGTTTGTTCGAGCCATTGTAACTGTTGTTGTGCCTTTTGCTCCTCTACTTCCAATTGCATCGTATCGTTTGCTCGTTTTTTCAACTGTTCAAACTGCTCATCTGAGAAGAGAGATTTCCGAAGCTGTTCGCATTCTCGTTCCATTCGTTCAAGCTCGTTCGTTTCTCGCTGAAACGTGTCATCTAGCTCATTTTTTTGCTCCTCTAAAAAATACCTTTGGCGAATGAATTGCTTCAGCTCCTCTTTGGACACCCTGTTCGTATATTGCGAAGAAGTCGTAAGCTGCTCAAACGAAAGCGGAAGTTGTTGTTCCAGGCGTAATCGTTCTTCTTCCAGATATTCTAGCTCTCTTGTTTCTTCGCGGATTTTTTCCATTTGCTGTTTTGTACTCGACCACTCTTCAACGAGCTCTTCCGCTTCTCTTCGATGCTTAATAAGCACTTGATCGGGCACGTAGGTTTTTAATTGTGCCTCTAGCTCCTGTTCACGAACTTTTATGGACTCTAAAAAGGCCATCATTTTTGTTTTCTTTTCGAGTAATTCATTCATTCGGTTCATTCCATCTATTGGGAACTTGAAGGCTTTTAACGATTCGAGCTTTTTTTCTAATGAAAATTTTTCTTTAATCATCGGAAGATATTGAACAACTTTCTCTGCTTTTTGTAATTTCGATTGCAGGTGGTCTTTCTTCCTCTTTTCTTCTACAAGACACTGTTCTAATGACTGTTTTTCGGTAACTCGCGATTCGTACGACGCGTTTTTCTTTTTCCCTTCTTTTACTTCCTTTTCTTTTTCTTTTAATCGTAGTAACTGTTGATTCAGTAGCGGTTTTCTTCCTTGTGGCTTAAATAATTGCTCCATTTGTTTTTGAATATGTTGTTGTACGACCAGTAGTCGATCTGTTCCCGTTGTTCCTGCTGCGAGTAAATAGTTACCAAGTTGATCACGGTCCACCTTCGCTACACCTTGAATGCCGTCTAAATTAAATGAAAATATGGATTGGAAAAAGGTTTTATCCACACCTTTTAAGATGTCTTGTAACAGGTCTTCTCCCCCTGTTCGTCCATCTTCTGTCCATACGGTTACGTTACCGGTAGCTTTTCCATCGACTCGCTCGATGCGAACCTCTCCGTGGGTTTCAGTGTGAACGATTAGCATGCCCCCATACCGTTGCGACGTTTTCGGTTCATACCGTAAATCATTTTGCTGTTTCGTTGGAAAACCAAATAATATACTATGGATAAACGACATGAGCGTTGATTTGCCAGCTTCGTTTTTTCCATAAAAAAGCTGAAAATGAGAATGAAGGTCCCAGGCTACTTGCTCCCATTTTCCGTATCCATAAATATAAATTTTTTTAATGATCATTCCAATCACCTTTGCTTTCCTATCGTTTGAAATGTCGTGAAAAGGGTTGTTTTCGCTTCATCGATGAGTTCGTTCATTTCTTGTTCGGTAAGTGGAGAGATATATTTTCCAGCTTGATAATGATGAAATAATTCTTTTAAAGGACCTTCATAAATCGTTTCCATTGATAACGCCTGAATGGTCTCCTCTAATTCGTTCAAAAACATGGCTGAAAGTGGAACTTCAACTTCAGGGGACACTACCCGAACATTATACGGCCAAACAAACGCCTCTTCTTGCTCTTCCCCTTCCTGTAAAATTTCAATAAATTCGCCCGTTTGAACCTTTTGAAGCAATTCTTCATTTCGTTCCTCTAGTTCGATATGTAAATCAACGAGTTGACCAACCTGTTCTTTCCGAATCGATTGCAGTTTCGTTTGACACTGGAGAAATATGTCGTGAAAAGTAGACCCTTTTTCGATATGAATCATTATGGTTTCCCAGTCGACATCACTCGTTGCCAAAAACGTCATGGAAGGTTCACTATGCTCGGTTAATGTAACAAGATACCCTCCTTTTTCCCCTTGTTCTTTGCGATGCCTACCTTGAATATTTCCTGGATAGACCATAGGAGGATCCATATGAAGAATTTGCTGTTTATGTATATGTCCTAACGCCCAATAATCGAAACCTTTCGTTAATAATTGTTGTACGGTAAAAGGAGCGTAAGGCGTATGGTCATTGTTTCCTTCAACTTGTCCATGTAACAAACCGATATGAAAGGTCGCTTCTCCTTCTTTTTTATAAAAAGAAAGCAATGACTCGTATACATGTCTTTTCGGATAACTGAACCCGTACAAATGAACGGTCGTACCATCGGTTTTCACCAACCGTTTTCGTTCGACATGATCCCCAAACACATGGGCATTTGGAGGCAGTTCGAGTGTTGTCCAATTTCCGCCTAAATGGTCGTGGTTGCCGTGAATAATATAAACAGGAATATTTTTTTCATGCAACCGTACGAGTTCCTTTCGTAAGCGTGCTTGAGCTTTAATACTGCGGTCCTCCCCGTCGTATATATCTCCGCTAATCAAGAGAAAATCGATACGTTTGTCGATGGCAATATCAATGATTTTAGAAAACGAGCGGAAAGTACTTTCCTGAATTCGTCGTTTTAGCTCTTTTGGCAGCGGAGGTAATCCAAGAAACGGGCTGTCTAAATGTAAATCCGCCACATGAATAAAAGTTACCGATCTCAAATAAAAGTCCTCCCTCCGAATGTACGTTCCCATTTTTTTCATTATACCACACAACAATGACACCTAACCGTTCAAAAGGAAAAAAGCCCGGCAGCAGCCGAGCTTAATCCAAGTGAAAATTATTCTTTTTTCGTTAACAATATGGCTTTACGAATATCTTTAAAAATATTGGCTTTTCCATACATAAGAACGCCACCTTTGTAAATTCGGGCACCAAAAACCGCAAAAAAGACCACAGTGGCAATTAACAAGGACATACTAAGCACAATTTCCCACACAGGTACATTTAACATTCCGATCCGTAGAAACATGGTCATTGGTGTAAAAAACGGAATAAACGAAGAAATTGTTACAAAGGATGCATTCGGATTTTCTAGCCCGTACATAGATATGAAAAATGCAATAATGATTAAAAACATCATTGGCGTAATCGTTTGCTGCACTTCTTCTGTCCGACTGACTAACGATCCCAGTAACGCTCCAAAAGTTGCATATAAGAAATATCCAAGAAGAAAGAAAATAATGGCAAACATAATTAAGGATAGAGATAAATCTCGAAGTCCAAGCAACTCGATCACGTCTTCTGTCCCATCTCGTAACTGTGTTAAAGAAATATATCCGATCGTTAATAAAAAAATAATTTGGGAAATACCTAGAAGTGCAATTCCTAATATTTTTCCAAACATATGCGTAACCGGGGAGACACTAGAAATTAAAATTTCCATCACACGGGAAGATTTTTCACTCGCTACTTCTGTCGCAATCATACTTGAGTATACGATGACGACGATGTATAACATCAAAATCATTAAATACACAACAAATCGTGCTTGGCTCAGTTCTTCTTCTGACTTGGCTTCAGATGATAGTGCTTCTTTTTGAAACGAAAGTGGAGCGGTTAGTTTTGCTAATTGGTCCGGAGATAGCTGCAGTTGCTGTGCGGCTAAAGACGACTTAATCGATTGCAGCGATCTTTCTAATAGATTGATCGTTTCAGAATCTGTCAGTGTTAATGCTTTATAGGTAGCTATTGGAAGCCCTTCTCCATCCATTGATAGCACTAACATTCCTTCGTATTTTCCATCTTTCACTTGTTCTTCAGCTTCCGATTCCTCTTTCGTAGCTTCTACTAATTCAATATCATCGGAAACCTCACGAACATGGGCTTGTAGTGGGGCAAATAGCTGATTGGTTTGATCAACGACAATGACACGTTTAGCTTCATCACCACCAAACATATCAATGATTCGGTCGATATTGGTAATAACTAAAATCCCAATCGCCATAATCACCGTTGAAATGATAAATGGCTTTGATTTCAACTTCGTCATAAACGTATGAAGTAATACGGTTATGAATTTATTCATACGATGTCCCCACTTTCTCTATGAAAATATCATTTAATGAAGGTTCGTCTAATACGAATTTACGCACAAATCCTTTTCCGGTAATGTCCTGTAATATCCGTTGGGCGACTTCCTCACTAGTTACTTGGAGGACTGCTCCTTCAGCTGTACGCTTATACTTTGTCACTCCTTCATAGTTTTGAAGAAAGTCCAGTGAAAAGTCAGCATGAACAAACACATTTTTCTTACCAAACGACTGTTTGATTTCTCGTAATCTTCCATGCACAATCGGCCGACCATGGTGCATAATACATAAATTTTCACACAACTCTTCTACATGCTCCATCCGGTGACTCGAAAAGACAATTGTCGTTCCGTTATTTTTCAAGTCAACGACGGCATTCTTCAATTGTTCGACATTCACCGGATCTAAGCCGCTAAATGGCTCGTCTAGAATAAGCAATTGAGGCTTATGTATAACGGAGGCAATAAATTGAACTTTTTGCTGATTTCCTTTGGAGAGCTCTTCAACCTTTTTGGAATAATAGTCCGAAATGTGGAACCGTTCTAACCATTTTTTTAACTCCACATCCGCTTCTTTTTTTCCCATCCCCCGAAGATTCGCCAAGTACCAAATTTGCTCTTTGACGGTTAATTTGGGATACAACCCCCGCTCTTCTGGTAAGTAGCCAATATGTGTGGAAACGGAATAATTGATCGGTTGATTGTTCCACGTAATGGTACCTTCACTTGGCTGTAACAATCCTAAAATCATTCGAAAAGTCGTTGTTTTTCCAGCACCATTCGCTCCTAAAAAACCAAAAATCTCTTGTTCTGGTATAGATAATGACAAATGATTGACAGCCGTAAACGCTCCAAATCGTTTCGTGACACCTTGAAAATGTAACGTCATGTTTCCCCTCCTCCTCGGGACAAAAGTCATGCGTTTTCTTAAGAAAAAAGTTTCATTATTACATTAATTGAATATTTTGGTAAAGTCAACAAATCATTTTCCCCTTCTTGATTTCTCTGAAAATTATGTCAAAATAAAATTAAATAAACTCAGGAGGGGTGGAACGATGAAACAATATAAATTAACGGTCTTTGAAAAAAATGGAGAAAAATTGTTAGATGAAACTTTTGAAGCAGCCAATGACCAAGAAGCGAAGCAAAAAGGGGAACAATTGCTAAAAGAAAAAGGATATAAGGAAAAAACCTACCGCTGTACTTCTCCAGCTGGAAAACTACTATTATTCCACGTATAAAAATCCATATACACAAATGTCCCAAGATTCCGATGAGATGGAACCTTGGGACAACGAATGATTGTTCATTCATTACCTGCCATGAAATTGCGGCATCCGTTTTTCTAAAAATGCTTTGATCCCTTCTAGATGGTCTTTCGTTTGCCTCATCTTTCTTTGTCCTTCTTTTTCCCGTTTGAGTATGTGCTGTAGTTCATCCTTCTTCCATTCTGCCATCAATCGCTTCGTTTCAATCTTTGCCAATAGTGGTGTTCGCAATAATTGCTTCACATATTGGTCGACATATCCCTGTAAATCTCCTTCAACCAATTCATCAACAAGCCCATATAGGTAAGCGTCCTCTGCCGGCATGACGCGACCTTCCCAAATAATTTCTTTTGCTTTTTGTACCCCTACTCGCTGGGCTAATAAATAATGCCCTCCTCCATCTGGGATAAGGCCAATGCCAATAAAGTTCATGGCAAACTTACTATCTTTTTCGGCAATAATACGATCGGCGTTTAAAGCTAAGCTAAAACCAAGACCAGCAGCTGCACCATGGATGGCCGCAATCACGAATTTTGGTAACGTAAATAGACGAAGCGCAAGCTCGCTAATTTGGTCCATCACGTCATCGAAATTTAAATGGTTACTTGCTAACATCGATTTAATGTCTCCACCAGAAGAAAATCCTTTACCACTTCCTTGAAGAACGACAATTTGAATGTGTTCATTTGCTGCTAATTCCTTTAAGCAATGATTCAGTTCTTGAATCATCGTTACGTTTATCGCATTAAGAGTATCTGGGCGATTTAACGTGATTTTAGCGACTCGTTCAGCCAAATGACATCGAATCGTCTCATACGCCTGTGAAACGTTCATTGTATCCCTCCTTTTTCGTTTGTTAACTATTTCGACATATGGATAAGGATTCCTTTTCCCGATATAAAAAAGCTGGTTCCTCTCAATTTGAGTAAGAACCAGCTTTTATCATACACTTCATTTAAATGTATGCATTAATTGGACACGTTAGAAGGAATATCTTTGTAAAGTTCGTTTAAAATGGCCAGCTTTTTATCGGTATATTCTTTAAACCCTTCATTGTATGACTTCGGATCTTTTGGATTTGCAAAATGCTCGATTTTTCCGGTTTTTGGGTCAATGAATTTACTTGAAGCTCCACAACCTAGACCAATAATTGTCTGTACTTCCTCCATGATCACAATGTTATAAATACTTTCTTGACCAGGTTTTGCATAACCAACGTTCTCTAAGTTCCCTAAAATATTTTTTTGACGGTACAAGTAATACGGAACATAACCGTGATCATTTGTCCATTGTTCTGCACGGTTCATCATTTGTTCCACTTCTTCCCGTGGGGCGACTTGATATTTTTCTTTATTTTGGGTCATTTCAGAAGCTCGTTTAAACGAAAGCGTATGGACGGTTAATGATTCCGGCATCAGCTTTTCGGTTTCATTCAACGTATGCTCAAATTCTTTCAGCCCTTCACCTGGTAAGCCGATAATTAAGTCCATATTAATATTGTTCATTCCCATATCACGGGCAAGATGGAACTTTTCAATCGTTTCTTCTACCGTATGATGACGCCCAATCGCTTTTAACGTTTCTTGAATATACGATTGCGGATTAATGCTAATCCGATCAATGTTCCACTTTTTTAAAACATTTAATTTTTCCGGTGTAATCGTATCTGGACGGCCCGCTTCGACCGTAATTTCTCGAATGCTTTCAACATCAGGGAACGAACGGTACATTTCTTCATATAATAAATCCATTTCTTCCGCCGTAATGGACGTTGGCGTACCGCCCCCATAATAAATTGTTGTAATTTTTATGCCTTTTTCCTTCAGCCACTGTCCGATTTGTTGCATTTCGTAGTGTAAGCCTGCTAAGAAGGAGTCAACCCGTCCTTGCTTTCCTTGAATCGCATAAGCCGGGAACGTGCAGTAAGCACATTTCGTTGGACAAAACGGAATCCCGATATAAATGCTGACTTCATTTTGTAACGAATAGAGGTCAGGAACGACGGCTAATTGACGGTCGACGATGGCTTGCATTAATTGAATTTTTTCATCCGTAATTAAATAGTCGTCTTTTAGCTGCTGATGAGCGATGTCTTTGCTCATTCCACTTTTCAATTTTCGGTGTAACAGCTTTGTTGGGCGAACCCCTGTTAATATTCCCCATTTTTGTCGAATGCCTGTATGCTGTTGTAAAACGGATAAATACACATGAGAAACGGCATTTTTTATTTGCTTAAATTGCTCTTTTTCCGAAGCTGTTCCATCAATAGGCCCACGAAAATGGGCTTGTACCATTTCTCCTTCCGGTGGGATAAGTTCACATGTCACGTCCACGACGTCCGTGATATGCAATTGAAAGCGGATGTCTAAATCCGCCCCGACTGTCGGTTGAAAGGAGACGTCCGTTTCTTCAAAAAATAAGTTACCGATCAATTGGAGCTGACGTTGAAAACGATCATCTTGTAGTCCATGTATTTGAATGTGCATTTTCATCACCTTATGTTCAAGTCAAAGCTCTCTTTAGTGTACAGAAATGTGTATTGAAAATCAATGGAAACACGAGGATATCGCTAAATAAAAACCCCCTTTAAAAGAAAAGGGGAAACATAGCTTTTTATCTCATGTATGTTTACTTTTTTATCACGTTCAACTTCTTCAAAAATTCAATCGGTTGTTGCTTACGAAACAGTTCTTTTACCACATACGCGACTCCATTTTCATCTGCTGAGCGCGTAATCCAATCGGCTGAACGCTTCACTTCCTGCGGTGCATCCCCCATAGCGACTCCTAAACCGCTGCATTCGATGCATGGTTGATCATCTAATCCTGAACCAATCATCACTACTTCCGACATGGTCATGCCTAATCGGTCGCATAAATACATTAATCCACGCAGCTTACTGATTCCTTTTGGCACGATGTGTAACTGATGGTCATTGGAAAGAACGCAATCCACTTCATGAAACGAGTTCTCTACCATTCGTCGACATTCGTGTAAATCTTTTTTGGAATGGAACGCAATTTCTAGTTGGCAAGCGTCCATCGGTTGGGTCTCTAAATCCTCTAGTATTGTATCAGTATACTTAATCGAATAGAAAAAGGAAATGGCTGGGGTGAAAATGGATTTTGCTAGGAGAGGCTTTGATTTTTCAGGATTCGTTGCTAGAGCGTGTTTTTCATGAATGAGGCGAATTTGGCACGGATAGGAATCGAATAGTTGGACAA
Source organism: Aeribacillus pallidus (assembly GCF_050478865.1). NCBI lineage: Bacteria > Bacillati > Bacillota > Bacilli > Caryophanales > Bacillaceae > Aeribacillus > Aeribacillus pallidus. The sequence goes on from NZ_JBCNBW010000035.1 coordinate 85,205, forward strand.
GGTCTCTTACCGTTTGATCACTTAACCGCCGGACAAAAATTGGTTTTTCAAGTTCAGATGCAATGTAAGCCCCTTGATGGGTAACTAAATGGTTATCAATTTTCAATGACTTGGCAATTCGTTTGACGGCAAGAAAATGCTTGGAAGAAACGATTGTTACATAAATGCCTTTACTTTGGGCGTATTGAATCGCTTCTTTTGTAGATTTATTTAAACGACCGTTCGTCTGTAGTAACGTTCTATCCACATTCAACGCTAACATCCTGTAGATCATGGTTGTTCCTCCTCATAAAGATGAAATTCTTTTCTTTTAATACGTTTATGTATTGAAAGCCATTCATAGAACTGATTGACCATATTCGAAAAAAAGAAAATCTCTCTCACCATTTTACAGGTAAGAGAGATATTGAAACATTTTTTAGTATTGAATATTTCCATACAATTCATCTAACGGCTTCATAATGATTTTATTTAAATCATCAATAATAAAGCTCATCCGTTGTTCAGTTTCAATTAATTTAGCAATTTTTTCGTTTTGTTGGGCAAGTGCAGCTGCTTTTTGTGCCTGTTGAACTTCATCAGATGTAATTTCTTGACCGGTCATTTGCTTTTGCTGAAGCTTTAATTGAATATCACGGAAATTTGTAAATAACGCATTAGCGTTTTGATCGGCCAGTACTTGATTGTACATTTCTTTTAATTTTAAAAAGTCTTCGTTTTGACGTAGCGCACGTTCTAATCCATACGCTATGTCATACAAATGATTGGACATTCTTTTTCCTCCTTACATACGTTCTCCCCTAGACAAGAAGAGAACTTTTCAAAAAAGCAGTTTTTTTAAACTCCATACCACTATAACAAACTATGCGAAAAAGTTCGAGCATATGCGACCATTATGTGAGGAAAAAGACAATAAGGCCTTGTATCAAACCGATAATTCCACCAAGTAATGCCCCTAAATACGTAATCATTTTAAATTCTTTTTTCGAAATCGATAGCACCATTTCTTCTAAACGTTCAACAGAGAATGATTCAACTTGTTCTCTTACAATTTCTTGCAATCTTAATGTTTGAATAATATTTTCAATTTTCGCTGTGAGCCAGCTAGTCCCTTGTGCCACAACCGACGGAACCGTTACATCAAGAATCGTTTTTTCGTATGGAGCCAATACAGAATACACAGGTTTGTCCAACATCCGATCGATTTGAACCGTTGAAGATACGATTTCTTTCACCGAAGAATATATTTTTTGATGATCAAAGGAAGCAAGCCATTCATTTATAGACTTATCTTTCATTCGATTCCATTCGGATTCAATAAGTTCCGAAATTAAATGCTTCGTTCCATCATTTTGGAAAAATTTAGTTATTTCCGGTTGGATTTTATCTACTAATGACATATTGCCTAAAAACATTTGCAGCATGTTTCCTAACATGCCTCGCTCTTTTAAAAAGTCATCAACCATTTGTTGAATCTTTTCTTTTCCTTTATCGCTTTCAAAAAAAGCAGTAAGCTTTTGTATAATAAACGGGGTAAAAGACTGTACTTTCTGATCAAGAACAGCCACCCACTCTTTCGGGAGCACCTCCTTAATTGCACGGTCTCCATTCGTTTCTATAAAGTGAATAATTTTTTGATCTGTCCAGCGTTCGAGCCATAAATGCAATTTTCTTTTAGAATCGGTAAAGCCAAAACGAGTGAACACATCTTCAATCGGTTTCTCCGATTGAATCCACTGCTCGGCCACACTCGTTAACCATCGTTGAATTTCTTTTTGAAACGCTTTGTCGGTTAATTTTTTCTTTAGACTATCTGGTGTAAGTAAATGGTCGACTACCATTCGACCTAATTGTTCCGCTAATTCTCCTCTTCTTTTCGGAATTAGTCCAGGAGTAAAAGGAACACGCCATTTCCCTATGTAATACGTCCGATACGGGCGAAATAGCATTTTAATCGCTAATGAGTTTGTCAATCCCCCAATCATCGCCCCAATCACCATCATGAACAATAATATCAACACGACTTCCATCGTATCAACAACCTTCCTTATAACCTAAATACATACAACCAACTTTTAATTATACGGTTAGATTATTCTTTAACGCAAATGAGATGGTTATACGGGCAAAAAAAGTTGTTCGACTTTTCCAAAAAGTTTACAATAATCGTGAGGTGAATATAGATGATTTTGCATTTTCAATACCAATCACTGTACAATCAAAAATTACCTGGATGGCATATTTCGTTTTATTATCGTGGAAAAAAATGGCTCTCTGTCAATTGTGG